>NZ_RJNY01000001.1:0-213113 GCF_003942795.1 Streptococcus mitis | reverse complement strand
TAATCAATCTATCGATACTCCAAATAACAATCATTTCTGGCAAAATTTAAAGGCCTTTTTAGGTCCGGGTGCTCTTGTCGCAGTTGGTTATATGGATCCAGGAAACTGGATTACCAGTGTAGTCGGTGGTGCTTCCTATAAGTATAGTCTCTTGTTTGTTATCTTGATTTCATCTCTCATTGCCATGCAACTTCAGCAGATGGCAGGAAAGCTTGGTATTGTAACCCAGATGGACCTGGCTCAAGCAACGGCTCATCATTCACCTAAATGGCTTCGTTATAGTCTATGGGTGATTTTAGAATTAGCCTTGATGGCGACAGATCTGGCAGAAGTTCTAGGTTCAGCGATTGCTCTCAATCTTCTCTTTAAGATTCCGATTATGATAGCCATCCTTTTGACGGTTCTAGATGTCTTTCTCTTATTGCTTTTGATGAAATTTGGCTTTAAGAAGATTGAAGCTATTGTGACAACACTGATTTTAACGATTTTAGCAATCTTTACTTATCTGGTAGCTTTGTCACATCCAAGCTTCCAAGGAATCGTTGAGGGTTATCTACCGAATGCAACCTTATTTGAAAGTCCTTTGCCAGGGCATGAAAGTCAATTAACCTTGGCGTTAGGTATCGTAGGTGCGACAGTCATGCCCCATAATCTCTATCTCCACTCCTCTCTATCCCAAACAAGGAAAATCAATCACAAAGATAAGAAGGATGTTCGAAAAGCAGTTCGCTTTATGACCTGGGATTCAAATCTTCAGTTGTCCCTAGCCTTTATTGTTAATTCCTTGCTTCTCATTTTAGGTGCCTCTCTCTTTTTTGGTCATGCATCTGAAATTTCGGCCTTCTCCCAAATGTACAATGCTTTACAGGATTCGACAATAGCAGGAGTGATAGCCAGCTCAACCTTGTCAACTTTATTTGCTCTAGCCCTCCTAGCAAGCGGCCAAAATTCGACCATTACAGGCACTTTGACAGGACAAATTGTCATGGAAGGTTTCTTGCATCTAAGATTACCTCAGTGGATTATTCGTATTGGTACCCGTATTTTTGCCTTGCTACCTGTGATTATAGTCGCCGTCTTGTTTGGACATCAAGAAAAAACCTTGGATCAGTTATTGGTCTATTCACAGGTTTTTCTGTCAATCGCTCTTCCGTTTTCAATCTTCCCCTTAATTTATCTGACCTCTAAGAAGTCACTAATGGGAGAATTCACCAATGCCAAGTGGAACACAATCCTAGGTTACGCAGTTTCCATTATCTTAACCATTCTCAATATCAAGCTTCTTTTCGATATTTTTTAAACTTGTTCAAATTAGTTCTCGGCACTAGCTTGAAGCTTGATACTGAGATAATAGTAGTGGTTGGTTCATAAAAATAAGTACAAAAAAAGAACAGATGAAACTGTTCTTTTTATGATTATTTGAGACCGTATTTTTTGTTGAAACGATCCACGCGTCCATCTGCTTGAGTGAACTTTTGACGTCCAGTGTAGAATGGGTGTGAGTCTGATGAAATTTCCACACGGATCAATGGGTAAGTTTCGCCTTCGAACTCAACAGTTTCGTTAGAGCGTTTAGTTGAACCGCTAAGGAATTTGTAACCAGTAGTTGTGTCCATGAAGACAACTGGGCGATATTCTGGATGGATATCTTTTTTCATTTTGCAATATTTCCTTTCTGCCATGGTCTCTTTGCGAGCCATAGATTGTTACCTTACTAGTCTATCAGATTCTGAAAAGTTTGGCAAGTATTTTATCAGTTTTTAAGTAAGTTTTTTAACTTTTGGTAGATGATTTCGTTTTCTTCTAGACTATAGGAATTGGCGCCACTAGCTAATGGATGTCCTCCTCCGTCGTGCTCTTTGGCAATTTCATTGATAGGGGTTATTTTACTGCGCATACGCACGCGGAAGTGGCCATCAGCTTGCTCAACAAAGATAGCCCAAGCCTTAACAGTATCAATTCGGCCAGGTGCTCCGACAATTGCAGCTGTTTCAGCATCCGTAACCTTATATTCTTTCAGGATTTCTTGAGTAAGTAGAACGCGTGCAGCCCCATTCTCATCAACTTCTAAGTGATCATAAACATACCCTTGCAGTTTTGCAATCTTGAAGCTCATGGTATCCATTTGACGAGACAATCCAGCAAAGTCAAAATTAACTTCTCGGAGCTGGCCAGCTATTCTAAAGGTACGGGCACTAGTTGACGGGTAGAGAAAACGGCCCGTGTCCCCGACAATTCCTGCATAGAGAAGTCGTGCCGCTTCACTAGATAAAGCTAGCTGATTTTCTTGAGCAAATAGGGCAATCATCTCACTGGCACTGCTTGAACTTGTATCCACCCAAGATAGGTCACCATAAACATCATCATTTGGATGGTGATCGATTTTGATGGTGAAAGCAGCTTGTTCATAGCGTTTATCATCGATACGAGGGCGATTCGCTGTATCACAAATAATAGCAAGAGCTCCTTGGTAGTCACTGCCTTGGACAGTATCCATTTCCGCCATCCAAGTTAGAGTTGGTTCGTTAAAACCGACTGCTTTGATGGTCTTTTCTGGAAAATGGTGAGTGAGAAGAGCTTTCAAACCTACCTGACTCCCTAAGGCATCTGGATCTGGTTTCATATGACGGTGAATGATAATGGTATCGTATTCTTTGATTTTCTCTAAAATTTGCTGGTAAATTTCCATAAATAACCTCAATTCTTTCTCATTTCATTGTAGCACAAGAATTTTTATTTTTAAAATGAAAAAGATATGATATAATGGAGAAAGATAAATTGAGGAGGACGATATGGCATTAGCAAAAATTGTATTTGCCAGTATGACCGGTAATACCGAAGAAATTGCAGATATTGTAGCAGACAAATTACGTGACTTGGGCTTGGATGTCGATGTTGATGAATGTACAACTGTTGACGCTTCAGACTTCTTGGAAGCGGACATCGCGATCGTTGCGACTTATACTTATGGAGACGGAGAATTGCCAGATGAGATGATGGACTTTTACGAAGACCTAGCAGATCTCAACTTGAATGGCAAAATCTACGGAGTGGTCGGTTCAGGAGATACTTTCTACGATGAATTCTGTAAGGCTGTCGATGACTTTGATCGCGTTTTTGTAGCGACAGGAGCAGAAAAAGGTTCAGAGTGTGTTAAAGTAGACCTTTCTGCCGAAGAAGAAGACATCGAACGTTTGGAACAATTCGCAGAAGAATTGGCTGCAAAAGTAGGATAAGAAGCAAACTGCGCTGACTGGAAGAAGTTAGTGCGTTTTTTTATTAGTTTTTTTGTGATTTTACTAGCCTATTTAGAAGCTTTTTGATACAATAATTCAAATAAAGGAGGAGACTGTATGAACTTAGATATTATTCGGCAAGAAATTGATCAAATTGACAATCAAATCGTCAAGCTCCTAGAAGAACGGATGCATTTAGTTGAAGAGGTTGTCGATTATAAAAAATCATCTGGTAAGCCAATCTTAGATTCTAAGAGAGAAGCGGTTATTTTTGAAAAGGTTAGAAGTCGTGTAGAGGACAAGCGCTATCAGGAGACCATTGTTGCGACTTTTTCAGACATTCTCAAACATTCGCGTGATTATCAGGATCAAAACATCAAATGGAAAAAGAACAATTCTATCCGCTAGGAATTTTTCTGGCTGCAATGGTGGGAGGCCTTGTCCGCTATCTCATTTCCACTTGGTTACCAGCCAGTCCAGACTTTCCTTGGGGCACCCTCCTTGTCAACTATCTGGGTATTTTCTGCCTGGTCTATCTGGTGAAAGGCTATCTGGTCTATAAGGGAACTAGTAAAGGCTTGGTTTTGGTGCTGGGGACAGGTTTTTGCGGAGGTTTAACAACCTTTTCTAGTCTAATGCTTGATGCTGTGAAACTTCTTGATACCGGGCGTTATCTTAGTTTAGGCATCTACCTACTTTTGAGCATTGGTGGAGGTCTACTTTTGGCTTATGTTCTAGGGAGGAAGAAATGGTAATCGTTTATCTTGCAATCGCCTGCGGGTTCGGAGCCCTGGTACGTTATTTCTTTTCACGCTATAATCAAGCTTCTAAATTGCCACTAGGAACTCTTATAGCCAATCTTCTCGGTTGTTTTTTGATTGGCTTGCTCTACAATCATGTGGAGTCTAAGGAAGTCTATGCTATCCTAGCGACAGGTTTTTGTGGAGGTTTGACGACCTTTTCAACCTTGAATGACGAGCTGCAAAGACTGTTAAGTGACAAGAAGGTATTTTATAGCTATTTAGTCATAACTTACATAGGCGGCTTAGTGGCGATTTTTTTAGGAATTCTGCTATAAATTTCTTTACTTTTAGGTAGAAATTTGGTAAACTATATCCTGTGTGTAATGGACGCACAAAAATACAGTTTATCCGCTGAGGAAGGTTCCTCAAGATTGACAAAGATAGGAGAATAAAATGAATCCATTAATCCAAAGCTTGACTGAAGGTCAACTTCGTACAGATATCCCATCATTCCGTCCTGGTGACACTGTTCGTGTACACGCGAAAGTTGTCGAAGGTAACCGTGAACGTATCCAGATCTTTGAAGGTGTTGTTATCGCACGTAAAGGTGCTGGCATCTCAGAAAACTACACAGTTCGTAAAATCTCTAACGGTGTAGGTGTTGAGCGTATCTTCCCAATCCACACTCCACGTGTTGAAAAAATCGAAGTTGTTCGTTACGGTAAAGTACGTCGTGCGAAATTGTACTACTTGCGTGCTCTTCAAGGTAAAGCAGCTCGTATCAAAGAAATCCGTCGTTAATTCGACAAAAAAACTCTGCTTATTCAGCAGAGTTTTTCTCTAGCTCCCTTAGTTCAATGGATATAACAACTCCCTCCTAAGGAGTAGTTGCTGGTTCGATTCCGGCAGGGGGCATTTTTAGAAATGTAAACAAATACAAAGAAAATTCAAAGTGTTTATTTAAAGGCAATCATCACAAGTTCATTTTTAAAAATAATTAAGTATTTTTTGTCTTTTTGACCAAATCATGACCAAATTTTGACCAAAAATTATACTTTGGTCAATGACTATAGAATAAAATGGATCATGAAAATGTCTTTGATTTATAGTAGTGTTAAAAAAGGACTTCCTTTATTGGAATGTCCTTATTTTTATTGATTATGGAATTGACAAATGAGGTTAAGGTTCAGATCTATGAACTCAGAAAGCAAGTACAAATCCTTGAATTATCAAATTAAGTGCACATTTTCTCGAACTCATCCTTTAGAACTTCACTTCCACCTAAAACAAGGTGTTTTGCCAGTTTGTCAAGCGACGTCTAGCGCCATAGAGCCCTACGACTTTACAAGACACCACTACTTTAACATAAAGAAAAAGTAGTGAATACTCTCTCCCGTCGGAAATTTCTTCACTACTAATCTTAGTATGTTTTCTACAGCAAAATAGGCTCCATAATCCCTATGGTGGTTTTACCCACTACAGAAATTATAGAGCCCTTTTCTTTTACCTTTTTTGAAAAAGGAGTATAATAGGGGCGAAAATATAAAATCGTTTTAATGATTTAGAATCGAGGAAAGGATTATGAGTAATTCTAGTCAGAAAGGTGCTAAATTAGGGACCTGTGCCCCTGATCAGGTTTATCAGGTGTTGCAAACAAGTCCTCAAGGCTTAAACTCACAAGAAGTCCAGAAAAGGCAGGCGACTTACGGGCCTAACCAATTAAAGGAGAGTAAACAAGAACCTATTTGGTTGACTTTTGTCAGACATTTTACCAGTCTCATGGCCCTCTTATTGTGGGTTGGTGGCTTTATCGCTATGCTTTCTCATAGTCTAGAGTTGGGGATTGCTATCTGGTTGGTCAACATTATTAATGGTCTCTTTAGTTTTATTCAAGAATATAGAGCAAGTCAGGCTACGGCAGCCCTTAATAAGCTTCTTCCATCTTACACACGGGTTCTTCGGGATGGGAAGGAAGATAAGATTCTTGCTCAGGACTTGGTGCCAGGGGACTTGGTTTTCATTGAAGAAGGAGACCGTATTTCTGCAGATGGACGCTTGATTGCCGTGACAGATTTGCGGGTTAATCAGTCTGCTCTTACTGGTGAGTCTAACCCTATTTACAAGTCAGACCAAGCGGATTTAGATCCTGAAAAAACCGAGTTAGAATATGACAATATGGTGTTTGCTGGAACTACAGTTTCTTCTGGGTCTGGGTGTTTTATAGTATCTGCTATCGGAATGGAAACAGAGTTTGGACAAATTGCAGATTTGACACAAAACCTTACTCAGGAAAAAAGCCCTCTTCAGAAAGAATTAGATCATTTGACCAAGCAAATTTCAGTAATTGCAGTCTCTGTTGGTCTCTTCTTTGTGGTTGCAGCAACCCTATTTGTTCACCAACCTTTGTCTCAAGCCTTTATCTTTGCCCTGGGTATGATTGTTGCCTTTATTCCTGAGGGGCTTCTTCCCACGGTTACCCTATCTCTAGCCATGGCCGTTCAGCGCATGGCTAAGGATCATGCTTTGGTTAAGAAGTTGTCTTCGGTTGAGACTCTTGGAGCGACCTCTGTTATTTGCTCAGATAAAACAGGGACCCTAACTCAAAACGCCATGACAGTTAATCATTTATGGACCTTGTCAGGTAATTATGAGGTAACTGGACTAGGTTATGCACCAGAAGGGCATATTGAGAAGGATGGCCGCCCTGTTTCTCTGAAGGAGAATGACCTCGTGAATCGTTTGGTTCGCTTTTCTCATTTGGCTAGTAATGCACAGGTTGTGGAAGCTAGTGCTGATAATCCCAATTATACGATTTTAGGTGATCCGACTGAGGCTTGTCTTAATGTTTTAGCCGAAAAAGCAGGGATTAATTTAAATGAAAATCACGCTTGGGCTCCTCGTATCAAAGAAATTCCCTTTGATTCTGATCGTAAACGAATGACAACGGTACATAGTCTCGAAAAAGGTCTAGATGGCAGTCACCATATTTCCATCACTAAGGGTGCGCCTAAAGAAGTGATGGAACTTTGCTCAGACTATTATGATGGTCAAGGGGCAATCAAATCTATGACTGCTGCAGAACGTCAGGCTATTCTTGCTGCTAACGATAAATTTGCTCGTGACGGCTTGCGTGTTTTAGCTGTGGCTTATAGACCCTTAGAAAGTGATCATATTGGAGAAGACAAGTGGGATATGCAGACTTTGGAAGAAAATATGGTTTTTCTGGGTCTTGTTGCCATGAGTGATCCCCCACGTCAGGGTGTACGTGAAGCTATTGCAAAATGTCACCGAGCTAATATTCGTATTATCATGGTTACAGGTGACTATGGCTTGACGGCTCTTAGTATTGCCAAGAAAATCGGAATTGTGCAGGGTGATGATGCGCGTGTTGTTTCAGGACTTGAACTGGCTGACATGGATGACGATCAGCTTAAAGAAGCGCTTAAAGGCGAGATTGTTTTTGCCCGTGTAGCCCCTGAACAAAAATATCGTGTAGTCAATGCACTTCAGGAACTTGGTGAAGTTGTTGCTGTTACTGGTGATGGAGTAAATGATGCCCCTGCTCTGAAAAAGGCTGATATCGGGGTAGCTATGGGAATATCCGGAACTGACGTCGCCAAGGAATCTGCCGATATGATTTTAACGGATGATCACTTTGCTTCTATTGTCCATGCTGTTGAAGAGGGACGTGCTGTTTATCGAAATATTCAAAAATTCCTGACCTATATTTTTAATTCCAATACACCGGAAGCTGTACCATCTGCCTTCTTCTTGTTCTCTTTGGGGCGCATTCCTCTTCCTTTAACCGTTATGCAAATCCTAGCTATTGACTTAGGAACAGATATGGTACCTGCTTTGGGATTGGGGGTTGAACCACCTGAAGAAGGAGTGATGGACAAGCCACCAAGACGTTTATCGGACCGCTTACTTAATCGCCAACTATTGCTTAAAGCTTTTGTCTGGTATGGATTGATTGAAGCAACCTTGGCTATGGGTGCTTTCTTCCTTAATTATTGGGTAAATCAAGGAAATTTGAACCATCTGGCTAGCTCAGGTCCCCTCTATCGAGAGGCAACCACCATGACTTTGGGAGCGATTATCTTTACTCAGATTGGTATGGCCATGAATAGCCGTAAGGGTAGGGGCTCTATATTCCAAGTTAAACTTTTTGCTAATAGGATTATTAGCTTAGGAATTGTTCTAGAAATTGTTCTCTTTATTATCCTATCTTATCTACCGCTCTTCCACACGCTATTTAACACAGCCCCAATTGGACTTGATGATTGGCTCTATTTACTTGCTTGTCCCTTTGTTATTATGGCTTTGGAAGAAATCAGATATCGCTTATTTTCTACCATTTGTCAAGTCTATCAAGGCTTTAATTAAAAAAAGAGATAAGACAGTAGCTATTCTGAGGTTACTGTCTTATTTTTAACACTTTTTGATCTATAAAAGGGCATGCTAAAAAACACCTCATCTGGTATTTTTTAAAACAAGGTGTTACAATAATACGGCATAGACAGCCTTATCGATTTTGGGTCAAAGAATAATCGTAAAGTTTGTTATGCGTAATGAGGTAATACATTGTTCTGATGAGACGATGTATAGAGGCAATCGTATGTGGCTTAGTTGAAGCTATTGTCGATTGTCTTTTTCGATTCTCATAAAAGTCAGCGATATGACAGGGATTGGTATGACTAGCTGAAGCGATGTTGTGAATGCACTTGAACAAGATTTTTCTGGCATAGGGATTACCTCGTTTAGTGATGTGTTCCTTAGCGAGAAAGTTCCCAGATTCATAGTGTCTTAGGTCAATGCCAATAAAAGCGTTGATTTGATTAGTAGACTGAAAGCGCCGAATATCTCCTAATTCGCCAATGATAGATGTCGCTGTGGTTTCTGCGATGCCAGGAATTGACCGTAAGATGTCATACTCTTGTAAAGGCTGAGCTAGAGCTACCATGTCGTTTAAGACAACTTGTCTGCGTTCAGAAAGACGAAGCAATTCTTGAGCATAGTAACGAACCTCTTCAAGCATTGGGGAGATTTTCTTGACCGCACAAAAAGATTGTTTAGCGAGTTTTATAAGTTTATCAGTCAGGTAAGCAATACGCTTTTCAGAGATGCGTTTGGAGGTAGATTGACGGATAATCTCATACAAGTCACTTTGAGATAGGCTTAATACAAACTCTTTACATGGAAAAGCCATCACTAAGTTCCAATATTGCTATCCAGTTGGTGTAGATAAGAGATTTTCCAATTCAGGAAAGGTGACTTGTAGAACCTTGTGCAGACGGTTTTTAGCTCGAACAAGATCTTCAGTCATATTTTGATAGAAACGGCTTAAATCACGCAGGTGTTGATAAACTTCTTCCTGAACGTAAGTTGGTTTACGATTGTGCACAAGCTGAGATTTAGCCAACTTTTCAGCGTCAATTTTATCTGTTTTACGAACTCGCAGACTGTCTAATTGCTTCTTAGCTTCCAGTGGATTTAGCCGTGTATAAGCGTAACCGCATTCCTCAAGAAAGGCCTGAAGACGTCGAGAATAGACGCCTGTGGCCTCAAATATAATCTCAGGGTTATGAACTGTTTTCAAGTCGCCCAATAGGCGATTGAAACCAAAGGCATCATTGAGTATGGTGTAGCCATGAACCTTCTCACCGTTGACTAAAATTGCCACCTCAGAACTTGTTTTGCTGACATCAATTCCAAATACTGCACGCATGACATTACCTCTTTTGTCTTGAATAATTCCATGTTTTAGTGATTTTATTTTCAATACGCGACGTTTAGCGTCCCACATACTTTGATCAAACTCCACCTAAAACAAGGTGTTTTGCCAGTTTGTCAAGCGACGTCTAGCGCCATAGAGCCCTACGACTTTACAAGACACCACTACTTTAACATAAAGAAAAAGTAGTGAATACTCTCTCCCGTCGGAAATTTCTTCACTACTAATCTTAGTATGTTTGTCAACTGTAGTGGGTTGAAAAAAGCTAACATCTGGAGAGGACGATCGTCCTTCTCTCCATTTTTATATTCAGAGCGATGAAAATTCGTTTCTTAAAGTTTTCAAAGTTCCGAAAGCCCAAGGCATTACGCTTGATAAGTTTAATAAGCTCTAAATTTTTAGTATTATGCTCATCAAGAGGTTCGGAATATTCTAGTGGTGGATCATTAAGTTTAGCGACTAAATATTGGTCTTTAGGTTCAGGATGGAATCCTCTACAGAATTCACAAGCATATTTAGCAGCAGATCAAAATTATAATCACAGAATCACGTTAAATGAATTGTATACATACTCTCGTGAACAAGTTTTGAAACAAAATTCTAAACAGCATATTGAAGTTTATCCAGATAACAGTCAATTTGTTTTATTCAAGAAATAAGGAGGAAATAAAATGAAAGTATCAAAAAAAATTACACTATTTAGTTTGTCTCTAGCAGGTTTAGCTTTACTAGCTTTCCCTCATTCAGGAAAGGCATTTGAGCTTAAAGAAGAATGGGTTATCAAGGGCGGTATTCGATACGAGAATGGGAAAGTCAGTAAGATTAATAATGGATACGAAGTAAATATTAAAGTATTAGATCTGCCTAGTACTAGCGAAATCGAATGGACAGTTAGTTTAAATGGAGAAAAGCAAAATACTAACTTCTTAGCTGAGGAAAGAACTGTATCTAAAACTGAAGATAAGGGACGTTTCTTGCACTTTTATATCCCCTATGGATGTCGTGGAGATATTGTAGTAGAGGCTAAGAGTGGAAACGAAGTGAAGACATGGTCTACTAAGGTAGTTGATGATGTTTATTCAGATGACGCTAAGAGTGGTTACTTCGTTATCGATGGGGGGCAGTAATTAGATATCAAAAACCGCTCAGCTGAGCGGTTTTCGTATTTTATCATACTTTACAGCACCCACGTACGGATGGCATGGGCTACGCCAGATTCGTCATTTGTTTTGGTAATGTATTTGGCGATTTTTTTGAGTTCTGGATTTCCATTTTCCATAACAACGGGATTACCCACGACTTCCAGCATGGCGCGGTCATTTTCTTCGTCCCCGATAGCCATGGTTTGATCTTTGGTCAATCCGAGTTTTTCAGCTAAGTGAGTAATGGCTGAACCCTTGTCCACATTCTTTTTAAGGAGTTCGAGGTAGAAAGGAGCAGACTTGTTGATGGAGTAGCGTTCGTAAAATTCCGCTGGTATCTTTTCAATTGCAGCATCGAGAATTTCTGGTTCATCGATAAACATACATTTGACGATTTCCTTGTCAGCCATTTCTTCTGGAGTGCGGTAGAAAATAGGCATGCTGACGAGGGTTGATTCGTGCACTGTGTATTTTCCGATATTGCGATTGGCAGTATAGATACCGTCCTTGGTAATAGCGTGCATGTGAACACCGAGCTTGCGACTGAGAAATTCCATATCCAGATAATCCTCATAAGTCAAGGATTCACTGATAATCTCATGGCCAGTAGCAGTCTCTTGGACAAGGGCACCGTTGAAGGTCACCACATAGTCACCCTCGTCTCTCAACTGCAAGTCGTCCAGAAGTTTGGCAACACCTGCGATAGGGCGACCCGTTGCAATGACGACCTTGACGCCAGCTTGTTTGGCATCTTGGATGGCAGAAAAGACTTCCGGAGTGATTTCCTTTTTACTGTTAACCAGGGTACCATCGATATCGACGGCGATTAGTTTAATACTCATAAATTTCCTCTATTCTTTCTTATTTGGGGTAAAATGATCGTTCTCAATCAAGTGTAAAAATTGCTGGGTAATACTTGCGAAGATGCTATTTTGATCTAACATTTCTTTCGGGAAATAGAAACGATTGTCTCCATGGTGGCTGCCAGCAAGGGATTGAACGATAGGAGACAGGCTAGAGAGTTCTGCCAGTTCACCATTTTTTTGTAAAATCTCAATCTGTGTCCTTGGATTTTCAGATTCGGGTCGATAGATATCATAAGGGAGGTCAAAGTTCTTATGAATAGCAGTATAGTAGTCTGGATCAAAACCGATTTCTTCAACCAGTTGTCTCATGGTTGCGAGTTGGTCTTGGTCTTCTTGTGAAAAAGTAATGGATTTAAAGACCTTGCGGTTGACAAAGCGTTGCGACAGGTCTGCTAGTATCTTATCAGGACTAGTCATCCAGAGCTGGAAGTAGGTATTCATCACGCCATCATCCAGAGCTAGATAGTCAGCTAGAGTGACTTTCTTCTCGAAAAAAGGGAGGAGATGTGGAGAAGTTCGTGCAAAGAAATCTTTGTCCTCAGGGTAGAGTTCCTTGGCACGTTTGAGGAGATTCTGTAGGAGAACTTCCATGGCCCGAGTTGCTGGGTGGAAATAAACCTGCATATACATCTGGTAGCGACTGAGGACATAGTCTTCAATAGCGTGCATGCCATTGCGCTGAAAGGCGATCCCATTTTCGACTGGGCGAATCACTCGGAGGATCCGTGTCAGGTCAAATTCCCCATAAGATGCTCCTGTAAAATAGGAGTCGCGCAAGAGATAGTCCATACGGTCCGCATCAATCTGACTAGAAATGAGCTGTACGACCTGCTTGTTAGGATAGGTATGGTCGATGACGCTAGCCACCTTTTTGGGGAAATCAGGTGCCACTTGTAGCAGGACTTTGTGAATCTCTGTCTCAGGACTTTGGATGATTTCCTGGGTAATGGCTTCATGATCTGTATCAAAGAGATGCTCAAAAGTATGGGAATAGGCACCATGCCCGAGGTCATGAAGGAGCGCAGCGGTCATGGTCAAGAGAGATTCAGCAGGATCCCATTCTTCAGGATATTTTTCTTCAAAAATCTCCGTGATACGACGAGCGATCTCATAGACTCCTAGACAGTGGGAAAAGCGACTGTGTTCTCCACCATGGAAAGTATAGCTGGAAGTCCCTAGCTGTTTGATACGACGCAGACGTTGAAATTCTTTTGTATTGATCAAGTCATAGATGACCTGGTTGTTTACATGGATATAGTTGTGAACAGGGTCACGGAATACTTTTTCGTTCATATGACCATTATAGCAAAAAGCTAGAGTTTTTGGTAAAATAGTAGGACAAGAGACAAGAAAGAGGACCTGATGTGAAGATTCGGATGCGAAATACGATTCAGTTTGATGAACAGTTGGAAGTGATTGACCAGCTCTATAACGTGGAAGTGCGTGAAAAAGGAGATTTTACCTATTTACTCTTTTATAATGAGGAAAAGGAAAAAGTTGTTCTCAAGTTTCATGAAGAAGAACTAGTGATGACCCGTTTCTCGAGTCCGAAGGCTATCATGCGTTTTCTAAAAGATAGTGATAGCTTGGCCTATATTCCTACTCCGATGGGGATGCAAGAGTTTATCATTCAAACGAATCACTACAAACTGGATGGGCAAAAGATTGAGCTAGCCTATCAAATGCAAAATCAAGAGGGACATCCCTTTGCCAGCTATCAATTAGAAATTACTTGGGGATAAGAAAAAGGTTGGCGGAAGCCAACCTTATTTTATATAGAGTTCTTGATTTTTTAGGACAATTTCACGCACACTTGCGAATTTCTTGAGTTTTTTAAGGTCTTCAGGATGGGTTACCAGAGTGATAACATAGCCTTCTTTACCCATGCGACCTGTACGGCCAGCACGGTGGGTATAGGTTTCCATATCTCTAGGGACGTCGAAGTTGACAACACATTCCAAGCTATCAATGTCAATACCACGAGCCAGAAGGTCAGTTGCAAGGAGCAGGGTTAGCTGTTTGTCTTTAAACTTTTCTAAGATGACTTTTCGAAATTTAACATTGACATCGCTAGCAAGGGAAACAGCTAAGACATCTCGATACTGTAGTTTTTCTTCTGCACTTCCAAGGTCTGACAAACTATTAAAGAAGACCAGACCACGAAAATCCTCTACATGAGCCAGTTTTCGTAGCATATCCACTCGGTGACGTTGGTCCACCTGCATGTAGAAGTGTTGGATGTTGTCCAACTTTTGGTCAGAAAGATCAATGGTGCGCGTGTTTGGAGCAATCTTTTCTTGGTCAAACTTGGTCGTAGCACTCATGTAGATGAGTTGATGGTCACGAGGTGCGTAGTGGGTGATTTTCTCGACAAAGTGAATCTGAGAATCATCGAGCAATTGGTCAAATTCATCCAGGATGAGGGTTTCCACATTCATCATCTTGATTTTTTTCAATTTAATCAACTCAAAGATACGGCCAGGAGTTCCGATGAGAATTTCTGGTCCTTTTTTAAGGCGTTCAATCTGGCGTTTTTGACTGGAACCTGATAAGAAGAGCTGAGCAGTCAAGCCGATAGCTTCAGCCCACGTTTTACATACGTCAAAAATCTGCCCAGCCAGTTCTGTATTTGGTGCTAGAATCAAGAGTTGCTGGGCTTTTTTCTTTTGTAGTCTGAGAAGGCTTGGTAGGAGGTAAGCGAGGGTCTTACCAGTTCCTGTTGGGCTCACTCCTAGGAGGTTTTCTCCAGCAAGTATAGGCTCAAATAGTTGAGTTTGAATGGGGGTAAATTCTTGGAAACCGAGTTGGTCACTCAATTCCTGCCATTCAGTCGGTAGTTTGGTTTTCATTTTTCTGCCTCAAATCTAATGCCAGCAGTCTGGCGCATGGTATAGAGTAGCTCATGAATAGAGCTTGCATCATCCAGCCAAGTCTGGTAGATCGTCTGGTCTGGTTGCTGGATCATCTGAGCAAACGCAGCAACTTCCTCAGTCATCGTATGAGGAGCCTGTTGGATAGGGAGTTGAACTTGATTTCCTTGGTGGTCGCTAAAAATAGCTGAGCGGACATGTTCAATCGTGTTAAGGGTCAAGGTTCCATCTGCTGTGTAAATCTCACAAGGAAGATTGGAAGTGATGTTTTTCCCAGCTTTGATATGAACTTGAAAGTCAGGGTAGAAGAGGATACCGTCTCCATTTAGGTCAATGCTATTGTCAAGCTGTTGAGCTTGATAAATCGCGTCTTGAGCCTTTCCAAAGAGGCGAACGGCAGCATAGAGAGGATAAATTCCCAAGTCCATAAGGGCTCCGCCAGCAAAACGGTCTGAAAAGACATTTGGAGTGTTTCCAGCGAGTAAGTCAGGCATCTTGGAAGAATACTTGGCATAGTTGAAATCTGCTCCCCAAATTTGCTTGTCTGCCAAAAAAACCTTAATAGTAGTAAAAGCTTCCTCGTGGTAATTACGAGTCGCTTCAAAGATAAAACAGTGATTTTTCTCAGCTGTCTGTCTCAAATCCAGCCACTCTTGTGGCTGAGTGACAGCTGGTTTTTCAAGAATGACATGCTTGCCAGCAGACAAGGCGGCCTTGGCTTGAACAAAATGCAAGGAGTTTGGACTGGCGATATAGACCACATCAAAGGAAGACTTAAAGAAGTCTTCTAATTGATCAAAGAGTTGGATATTTTCATAGCGAGAAGCAAAGGTTGCGGCAGTTTCTAGTTTTCTAGAATAGACTGCAACCAGCTGGTATTCTCCGCTGGTATGGGCTGCTTCTATGAAGTGATGGCTAATAGCCCCTGTTCCGATGACACCTAATTTAAGCATAAATACTCCTTTTCCGACTTCAAATCCTTCCTTCATTATAACATAGAAAAGAAGGACTATCCAACAGATGATAAAAATTTTCAAATGGGCTACGAATTTCTTGGAGAAAGTGGTACAATATTTAGATAAGTAGATGAAATGAGAAGGGGGGAGAAAATGAGATTATTACCAATAAGGAAAATATCACGTCAGTCTAAGCGACTAGCGCTTTTTTTGACTTTTTGTGCAGGATATGTAGATGCCTATACCTTTATCGTGCGAGGAAATACCCTTGTGGCTGGACAGACTGGGAATGTCGTTTTTCTTTCTGTAGGACTCATTCAACAAAATGTATCGGATGCTAGTGCTAAAGTAATGACCTTGCTTTTCTTTATGATGGGTGTCTTTTTTCTGACATTGTATAAGGAAAAACTACGAATTGTTAAAAAGCCGATTTTGTCCTTGATTCCTCTTGCAGTCCTGTCCCTAATTATAGGCTTTGTGCCGCAAACGGTTGACAATATCTATCTCGTACCGCCATTGGCCTTTTGTATGGGACTGGTGACAACTGCTTTTGGAGAAGTATCAGGGATTGCCTATAATAATGCTTTTATGACGGGGAATATTAAACGTACCATGTTGGCTTTTGGAGATTATTTCCGGACCAAGCATACGCCTTTCCTACGAGAGGGCTTGATTTTTATTAGCTTGCTTAGCAGTTTTGTCTTCGGAGTTGTTTTTTCAGCTTATTTGACGATTTACTATCAGGAGAAGACAATTCTAGGTGTTCCTCTTATGATGAGTATCTTTTACTTCAGCATGCTTTTTGCTTCTTGGAGAAAAAAAGGAGAGAAAAAACTTAATTTTAATTGATTTTACTTGTAAGAAAAAAGAAGATATGCTATAATCGAAGAGTTGACTATGCACAGTCCTGTGCAACCGCACGAACATCGTTGCTCATCGTATACAAAATTTAAACTTTGTTATACTTAGAGCTCTTCTTTTAAGTGGTTCGTCCCACGATGCTAGGCGAGTCTTCACAAAAATACGGGGAAACTCTAAAAATCATAGGAGGTGCATAATGAGCACATACGCAATTATCAAAACTGGCGGAAAACAAGTTAAAGTTGAAGTTGGTCAAGCAGTTTACGTTGAAAAATTGAACGTTGAAGCTGGTCAAGAAGTTACTTTTAACGAAGTTGTTCTTGTTGGTGGTGAAAACACTGTTGTCGGAACTCCACTTGTTGCTGGAGCTACTGTAGTTGGAACTGTTGAAAAACAAGGAAAACAAAAGAAAGTTGTTACTTACAAGTACAAACCTAAAAAAGGTAGCCACCGCAAACAAGGTCACCGTCAACCATATACAAAAGTTGTCATCAACGCGATCAACGCTTAATTTTTAAGGAGAACACATGATACAAGCAGTCTTTGAGAGAGCCGAAGATGGCGAGCTGAGGAGTGCGGAAATTACTGGACACGCCGAAAGTGGCGAATACGGCTTAGATGTCGTGTGTGCATCGGTTTCTACGCTTGCCATTAACTTTATCAATTCCATTGAGAAATTTGCAGGCTATGAACCAATCTTAGAATTAAACGAAGATGAAGGCGGCTATCTAAAGGTTGAAATACCAGCGGATCTTCCTTCGCACCAGAGAGAAATGACCCAGTTATTCTTCGAATCATTTTTCTTAGGTATGGCAAACTTATCGGAGAACTCTTCTGAGTTCGTCCAAACCAGAGTTATCACAGAAAACTAACACGGAGGAAAACATTATGTTAAAAATGACTCTTAACAACTTGCAACTTTTCGCCCACAAAAAAGGTGGAGGTTCTACATCAAACGGACGTGATTCACAAGCGAAACGTCTTGGAGCTAAAGCAGCTGATGGACAAACTGTAACAGGTGGATCAATCCTTTACCGTCAACGTGGTACACACATCTACCCAGGTGTAAACGTTGGACGTGGTGGAGACGATACTTTGTTCGCTAAAGTTGAAGGCGTAGTACGCTTTGAACGTAAAGGACGCGATAAAAAACAAGTTTCTGTTTACCCAATCGCAAAATAAAAAGGTTCAGTGAACCTTTTTATCCCGAACCTTAAAATGAAAAGGTGAGGAAGCTAGAAGTAGCATAAAATCAGGCTTTCCGAGTTTTCGGAGAGCCTATTTTTTTGTTTTAATACCCATTTTGAATTTAATAGAGAATAGTTAGATTTAAACTTGCGATGGACACTTTTTTCCTTTTTGGAAAACTTCTAAAATATGGTATAATGAACAGATAGAGAAGTTGGGGGTAAAAGATGAACATTCAACAATTACGCTATGTTGTGGCCATTGCCAATAGTGGTACTTTCCGTGAAGCTGCTGAAAAGATGTATGTTAGTCAGCCGAGTCTGTCTATTTCTGTGCGCGATTTGGAAAAAGAGCTGGGTTTTAAGATTTTCCGTCGAACAAGTTCGGGGACTTTCTTGACCCGTCGTGGAATGGAATTTTATGAGAAAGCGCAAGAATTAGTCAAAGGCTTTGATGTTTTTCAAAATCAGTATGCCAATCCTGAGGAAGAAAAGGATGAATTTTCCATTGCCAGTCAGCACTATGACTTCTTGCCACCGACCATTACGGCCTTTTCAGAACGTTATCCTGATTATAAGAACTTTCGTATTTTTGAGTCTACTACAGTTCAAATCTTAGACGAAGTGGCCCAAGGACATAGTGAGATTGGGATTATCTACCTCAACAATCAAAATAAAAAGGGCATCATGCAACGGGTTGAAAAGCTTGGTTTAGAAGTTATTGAACTAATTCCTTTCCAGACTCACATTTATCTTCGTGAAGGACATCCTTTAGCACAGAAAGAGGAATTGGTCATGGAGGACCTAGCGGATCTGCCAACAGTTCGCTTTACTCAGGAAAAGGACGAGTACCTATACTATTCAGAGAACTTTGTCGATACCAGCGCTAGCTCGCAGATGTTCAATGTGACAGACCGTGCTACCTTAAATGGCATTTTAGAGCGAACGGATGCTTATGCGACTGGGTCTGGATTTTTAGATAGTGACAGTGTCAATGGGATTACAGTCATTCGTCTCAAGGATAATCTAGATAACCACATGGTTTATGTCAAACGGGAAGAAGTGGAGCTTAGTCCAGCTGGGACTCTTTTCGTAGAAGTCATGCAAGAATATTTTGATCAAAAGAGGAAATCATGAAAAAAAGAGGAATAGTGGCAGTCATTATACTGCTTTTGATTGGATTGGATCAGTGGGTTAAAGCCTATGTTGTCCAGCAGATTCCACTGGGTGAAGTGCGTTCGTGGATACCCAAACTCGTTAGCTTGACCTACCTGCAAAATAGAGGAGCAGCCTTCTCCATGCTGCAAAATCAGCAGTGGTTATTTGCTGTCATTACACTGGTTGTCATGGCAGGCGCTATTTGGTATCTACATAAACACATGGAGGACTCTCTCTGGCTAGTTTTTGGGCTGACTTTGATAATCGCGGGAGGTCTGGGCAACTTTATCGACAGAATGAGTCAAGGTTTTGTAGTGGATATGTTTCACCTAGACTTTATCAACTTTGCGATTTTCAATGTGGCTGACAGCTATTTGACAGTTGGCGTGATCGTTTTATTGATTGCAATGCTTAAAGAGGAAGTAAATGGAAATAAAAATTGAAACTGGTGGGCAACGTTTAGACAAGGCTCTGTCTGACCTGACAGAATTGTCACGCAGTCTCGCTAATGAACAAATCAAGGCTGGACAAGTCTTGGTGAATGGGCAAGCCAAGAAAGCAAAATACACTGTCCAAGAGGGGGATATCGTCACCTACCATGTGCCAGAACCAGAGGTTTTAGAGTATGTGGCTGAGGATATTCCGCTAGAAATCATCTACCAAGATGAGGATGTAGCTGTTGTCAACAAACCTCAAGGGATGGTGGTCCATCCGAGTGCCGGTCATACTAGCGGAACCTTGGTCAATGCCCTCATGTACCATATCAAGGACCTGTCAGGTATCAATGGGGTTCTCCGACCGGGAATTGTTCACCGTATTGACAAGGACACGTCTGGTCTCCTCATGATTGCTAAGAATGATGAGGCCCACTTAGCACTTGCCCAAGAACTCAAGGATAAGAAGTCTCTCCGCAAATACTGGGCGATTGTTCATGGCAATCTTCCCAATGATCGTGGTGTGATTGAAGCACCGATTGGTCGGAGCGAAAAAGACCGTAAGAAACAGGCTGTGACTGCTAAAGGAAAGCCTGCAGTGACGCGTTTCCACGTTTTGGAACGTTTTGGTGATTATACTTTAGTGGAGTTGCAACTGGAAACAGGACGCACCCACCAAATCCGTGTTCATATGGCTTATATTGGCCATCCGGTCGCTGGGGATGAGGTCTATGGTCCTCGTAAGACACTTAAGGGACATGGACAATTTCTCCATGCTAAGACTCTAGGCTTTACCCATCCGAGAACAGGTGAAACCTTGGAGTTCACAGCAGATATTCCAGAGATTTTTAAAGAAACGCTGGAAAGATTGCGTAAAACTGAGAATAGATAAAAGAGTTGAGATGCCTTGCCTCAACCTTTTTTATTTCAAGTCTTTTCTATTTTAAAGTATTCATGTTATAATGGATAAATATGAAGAATCGGAGTGAGTATATGAAGTACAAACGAATCGTCTTTAAGGTAGGGACCTCCTCCTTGACAAATGAAGACGGGAGTTTATCAAGAAGTAAAGTAAAGGCAATTACCCAACAATTAGCTATGTTGCATGAGGCCGGGCATGAGTTGATTTTGGTTTCATCTGGGGCAGTAGCGGCTGGCTTTGGTGCTTTAGGTTTTAAAAAACGGCCGACCAAGATTGCAGATAAGCAGGCCTCGGCCGCAGTAGGCCAAGGTTTGCTCCTAGAAGAATACACAACCAACCTCCTCATGCGCCAGATCGTTTCAGCGCAAATTTTGCTGACACAGGATGATTTTGTAGATAAACGTCGCTATAAGAATGCCCACCAGGCCTTGTCTGTATTGCTTCATCGTGGTGCAATCCCCATCATCAACGAGAATGACAGTGTCGTTATTGATGAGCTCAAGGTCGGGGACAATGACACTCTGAGTGCCCAGGTAGCGGCGATGGTTCAAGCAGACCTTTTAGTTCTCTTGACCGATGTGGACGGTCTCTATACTGGAAATCCCAACTCAGATCCAACAGCCAAACGTTTGGAGAAAATCGAGACTATCAATCGTGAGATTATTGATATGGCTGGTGGAGCAGGTTCGTCTAATGGTACAGGTGGGATGTTGACTAAAATCAAGGCGGCTACGATTGCAACGGAGTCAGGGGTGCCAGTCTATATCTGCTCGTCCTTGAAATCAGATGCCCTGATTGAGGCAGCGGAGGAGACCAAGGATGGATCCTTCTTTGTTGCGCAAGAGAAGGGCCTTCGTACCCAGAAACAATGGCTGGCCTTCTATGCTCAAAGTCAGGGAACGATTTGGGTAGATGGTGGAGCTGCAGAGGCACTTTCAAAAAACGGGAAAAGTCTCCTTTTATCGGGTGTGGTAGAAGTGGAAGGAAACTTCTCTTACCACGATATTGTCACAGTAGCAGATAAAGAAACAGGTCAATCTCTTGGAAAGGGATGTGTCCAATTTGGCGTCTCAGCCCTAGAAGATATGCTCCGTTCTCAAAAAGCTAAGGGAGTCTTGATTCACCGTGATGACTGGATTTCCGTCACTCCTGAAATCCAGCTGCTCTTTACAGAATTTTAGAGGTGAACGATGGTAAGTACACAAGAACAATTCGAACAGGTACAGGCTGTTAAGAAATCAATCAATACTGCTAGTGAAGCAGTGAAAAACCAAGCCTTGCTAGCCATGGCTGATCAGTTATTGGCGGCTACTGAGGAGATTTTAGTGGCAAATGCCCTCGATATGGCAGCGGCCAAGGGGAAAATCTCAGATGTCATGCTAGACCGTCTTTATTTGGATGAGGGACGTATAGAAGCGATGGCAAGAGGGATTCGTGAAGTGGTTGCTTTACCAGATCCTATTGGTGAAGTCCTAGAAACAAGTCAGCTTGAAAATGGCTTGGTTATTACTAAGAAGCGTGTGGCCATGGGGGTTATTGGTATTATCTATGAAAGCCGTCCAAATGTGACGTCTGATGCGGCTGCCTTGGCTCTCAAGAGTGGGAATGCGGTCGTTCTTCGTAGTGGGAAGGACGCCTACCAAACTGCTCATGCTATTGTCACAGCTTTAAAGAAGGGCTTGGAGACGACTACCATTCATCCAGAGGTGATTCAACTGGTAGAAGATACTAGCCGTGAAAGCAGCTATGCCATGATGAAGGCCAAGGGCTATCTAGACCTTCTTATTCCTCGTGGAGGTGCTGGCTTGATCAATGCCGTGGTTGAAAATGCTATCGTACCCGTTATCGAGACAGGAACTGGAATTGTCCATGTCTATGTAGATAAGGATGCAGACGAAGACAAGGCTCTAGCCATTATCAACAATGCTAAAACCAGCCGTCCTTCTGTCTGCAATGCCATGGAGGTCTTGCTGGTTCATGAAGACAAGGCAGCAAGCTTCCTTCCTCGCTTGGAACAAGTTCTGGTTGCAGAGCGTAAGGAAGCTGGACTGGAACCAATTCAATTCCGCCTGGATGAGAAAGCAAGTCAGTTTGTTTCAGGTCGAGTAGCTGAGGCCCAAGACTTTGACACTGAGTTTTTAGATTATATCCTAGCGGTTAAGGTTGTGAGCAGTTTAGAAGAAGCAGTTGAGCATATTGAAGCTCACAGTACCCATCATTCGGATGCCATTGTGACGGAAAATGCTGCAACTGCAGCTTACTTTACAGATCAAGTGGACTCAGCAGCGGTTTATGTCAATGCCTCAACGCGTTTCACTGACGGGGGCCAGTTTGGACTTGGATGTGAGATGGGGATTTCTACTCAGAAACTGCACGCGCGTGGGCCAATGGGCTTGAAAGAGTTGACCAGCTACAAGTATGTGGTTACTGGTGACGGACAGATAAGGGAGTAAGAGATGAAGATTGGATTTATCGGTTTGGGGAATATGGGTGCTAGCTTGGCGAAAGCTGTCTTGCAGGCCAAAACGGGTGCTCAGATTCTCCTTGCCAATCGTAGTCAAGCGAAAGTAGATGCTTTCATCACAAATTTCGGTGGTCAGGCTTCCAGCAATGAAGAAATTTTTGCAGAAGCAGATGTGATTTTTCTAGGAGTTAAGCCTGCTCAGTTTTCTGAACTGCTTGCTCAATATCAGGCCATCCTTGAAAAGAGAGAAAGTCTTCTTTTGATTTCCATGGCAGCTGGATTGACTTTGGAAAAACTGTCCAAATTTCTGCCGACCCATCACCGAATCATTCGCATCATGCCCAATACTCCAGTGGCTATCGGCCAAGGAGTGATTAGTTATGCCATGTCAGCAAACTGTCGTGCTGAGGACAGGGAACTCTTTTGTCAGCTTTTAGCCAAGGCTGGCCTCTTGGTTGAACTTGGGGATGGATTAATCGATGCTGCGACAGGGCTTGCTGGTTGTGGTCCTGCCTTTGTCTACCTCTTTATCGAAGCTTTGGCAGATGCAGGTGTTCAGACAGGATTGCCCCGAGAAACGGCCTTGAAAATGGCAGCTCAAACAGTAGTCGGCGCTGGGCAAATGGTTCTCGAAAGCCAGCAACATCCTGGAGTTTTGAAAGATCAAGTTTGCAGCCCAGGTGGTTCGACTATCGCTGGTGTAGCAAGTCTGGAAGAACATGCCTTTAGAGGCACCGTCATGGACGCAGTTCATCAAGCCTATAAACGAACACAAGAACTAGGTAAATAAGAGGTGGCCTTGACTGCCTCTTTTATGGTGCATGGAATAAGAAGACAAAAAGATTGTCACAAACCCATATTTTTTTGATAGAATAGAAGTAGTAAAAAAGAAATGAGTTAGACATGTCAAAAGGATTTTTAGTCTCTCTTGAGGGACCGGAGGGAGCAGGAAAGACCAGTGTTTTAGAGGCTCTGCTCCCAATTTTAGAGGAAAAAGGAGTAGAAGTGCTGACGACCCGTGAACCTGGCGGAGTCTTGATTGGAGAGAAGATTCGGGAAGTGATTTTGGATCCAAGTCATACTCAGATGGATCCTAAAACAGAACTCCTTCTCTATATTGCCAGTCGTAGACAGCACTTGGTGGAAAAAGTTCTTCCAGCACTTGAAGCTGGCAAGTTGGTCATTATGGATCGATTCATCGATAGTTCCCTTGCTTATCAGGGATTTGGCCGAGGCTTAGATATTGATGCTATTAATTGGCTCAATCAATTTGCGACAGATGGCCTCAAACCTGATTTGACACTCTATTTTGACATTGAGGTGGAAGAGGGGCTGGCTCGCATTGCTGCTAATAGTGACCGCGAGGTCAATCGTTTGGATTTAGAAGGTTTGGACTTGCACAAGAAAGTTCGTCAAGGTTATCTTTCTCTTCTGGACAAAGAAGAAAATCGCATTGTCAAGATTGATGCGAGTCTTCCTTTGGAGCAAGTTGTGGAAACAACCAAGGCTGTCTTATTTGATAGAATGGGCTTGGCTAAATGAAACAAGATCAACTAAAGGCTTGGCAGCCAGACCAGTTTGACCGCTTTGTCCGTATCCTAGAACAAGACCAGCTCAATCACGCCTATCTCTTTTCAGGTTTCTTTGGAAGCTTGGAAATGGCGCAGTTTTTGGCTAAGAGCCTCTTTTGTACGGATAAAGTAGGCGCTTTGCCGTGTGAGAAATGCCGAAACTGTAAGCTGATTGAACAGAAAGAGTTTCCCGATGTCACCTTGATTAAGCCAGTCAATCAGGTCATCAAGACAGAACGGATTCGAGAATTAGTGGGCCAGTTTTCTCAAGCAGGGATTGAAAGTCAGCAACAGGTTTTTATTATCGAGCAGGCGGAGAAAATGCATCCCAACGCAGCCAATTCTCTGCTCAAGGTCATCGAAGAACCCCAGAGTGAAGTTTACATTTTCTTCTTGACCAGCGATGAGGAAAAGATGTTGCCAACTATCCGTAGTAGGACTCAGATTTTCCACTTTAAAAAGCAGGAAGAAAAGCTCATCCATCAATTAGAACAAGCAGGTCTAGTTAAGAAAAAAGCGACTCTCTTAGCCCAGTTTAGTCAATCACGAGCTGAAGCAGAAAAGTTGGCTAATCAGGCAAGTTTTTGGACCTTGGTGGATGAGAGCGAACGCCTGCTGACCTGGTTATTAGCTAAGAAAAAAGAAAGTTATCTCCAAGTTGCTAAATTAGCCAGCTTGGCAGATGATAAGGAAAAGCAGGATCAGGTCTTGCGAATCCTCGAAGTTCTCTGTGGGCAGGATCTCTTGCAAGCAAGGATGCGACAGATTTTACAAGATTTGGTAGAAGCCAGAAAAATGTGGCAAGCTAATGTAAGCTTTCAAAATGCCATGGAATATCTGGTCTTGAAAGAAATATAAACTCAATGAAGGATAAAGAAAGGAAAGGGCTGGTTTATGGATAAAAAAGAATTATTTGACGCGCTGGACGATTTTTCTCAACAGTTATTGGTGACCTTGGCCGATGTGGAAGCCATCAAGAAAAATCTCAAGAGCCTGGTAGAGGAAAATACAGCTCTTCGCTTGGAAAATAGTAAGTTACGAGAACGCTTGGGTGAGGTGGAAGCAGATGCTCCCGTCAAGGCTAAGCATGTTCGTGAAAGTGTCCGTCGGATCTATAAAGACGGTTTTCACGTATGTAATGATTTTTATGGACAACGCCGCGAGCAGGATGAGGAATGTATGTTCTGTGACGAGTTGTTATACAGGGAGTAAGCATGCAGATTCAAAAAAGTTTTAAGGGCCAAACTCCCTATGGCAAGCTTTATCTAGTAGCAACGCCGATTGGCAATCTAGATGACATGACTTTTCGTGCCATCCAGACTCTGAAGGAGGTGGATTGGATTGCTGCTGAGGACACACGCAATACAGGGCTTTTGCTCAAGCATTTTGATATTTCCACTAAGCAGATCAGTTTTCACGAGCATAATGCCAAGGAAAAAATTCCTGATTTGATTAGTTTCCTGAAGGCCGGTCAAAGTATTGCTCAGGTATCTGATGCGGGTCTGCCTAGTATCTCAGACCCTGGTCATGATTTGGTCAAGGTAGCCATCGAGGAAGAGATTGCAGTTGTTACCGTTCCAGGCGCCTCTGCAGGAATTTCTGCCTTGATTGCCAGTGGTCTGACTCCACAACCACACATCTTTTACGGTTTTTTACCAAGAAAATCAGGCCAGCAAAAGCAATT
Source organism: Streptococcus mitis (assembly GCF_003942795.1). Taxonomy (GTDB): domain Bacteria; phylum Bacillota; class Bacilli; order Lactobacillales; family Streptococcaceae; genus Streptococcus; species Streptococcus mitis_BJ. The sequence goes on along the minus strand of NZ_RJNY01000001.1, from coordinate 187,285 downwards.
TTTTGAATCAAAAAAAGCTTATCCAGAGACTCAGATTTTCTACGAATCGCCCCATCGTGTGGCTGATACGCTAGAAAATATGCTAGAAGTCTACGGTGACCGCTCGGTAGTCTTGGTCAGGGAATTGACCAAGATTTATGAAGAATACCAACGAGGAAAGATCTCTGAATTGCTGGAAAGCATCGCTGAAACGCCACTCAAGGGAGAATGCCTTCTCATCGTTGAAGGCGCCAGTCAGGATATGGATGAAAAGGACGAGGAGGACTTGTTTTCAGAAATCCAAGCTCGTATCCAAGAAGGCATGAAGAAAAACCAAGCCATTAAGGAAGTTGCGAAACTCTTCCAGTGGAATAAAAGCCAACTCTACGCTGCCTACCATGATTGGGAAGAAAATCAAGAAAATGACTAAACAGGGAAGTTTGCCTTCTTCCCTTTTTTTGTTATACTAGTAAAAGAAAAAATTAGAAAGATTTGTGGGAGTGAAAAAGTCCGGGGGACTTTTTCAGCCTGAGCCAAGAAATTCGAGAGCGAAGAAAGTCCTGTGGACATTTTCAGCCTGAGCCTAGAAACTTGAATGCTAGGTAAGTTCGGTTGGCTTTTTCAATGTAAAGCTTGTTTTCACACTCCCAAAGAGGTATTAGTGTCATGTCTCAATCTTATATCAATGTTATCGGTGCTGGTTTGGCTGGTTCTGAAGCAGCTTACCAAATCGCAGAACGTGGTATTCCAGTGAAACTCTATGAAATGCGTGGTGTAAAGCCTACACCCCAGCACAAAACAGACAATTTTGCGGAGTTGGTTTGTTCCAATTCTCTTCGTGGCGATGCCCTGACTAATGCTGTTGGGCTCCTCAAGGAAGAAATGCGTCGCTTGGGTTCGGTCATCTTGGAATCAGCAGAAGCTACACGTGTTCCTGCAGGTGGTGCCCTTGCGGTGGACCGAGATGGTTTCTCTCAGATGGTAACCGAAAAAGTAGCCAACCACCCTCTGATTGAAGTAGTCCGTGATGAAATTACAGAATTAACAACAGATGTTATTACAGTTGTCGCTACTGGCCCTTTGACCAGCGATGCTCTAGCTGAAAAAATTCATGCCCTTAATGATGGTGATGGTTTCTATTTCTATGATGCGGCAGCGCCTATTATCGATGTCAACACCATTGATATGAATAAGGTCTACCTTAAGTCTCGATACGATAAGGGAGAAGCGGCCTATCTTAACGCTCCTATGACTAAGCAAGAGTTTATGGATTTCCATGAAGCCTTGGTCAATGCGGAGGAAGCTCCGCTGAATTCCTTCGAAAAAGAAAAGTACTTTGAAGGATGTATGCCTATCGAAGTCATGGCCAAGCGTGGCATTAAAACCATGCTTTATGGTCCTATGAAGCCAGTTGGTCTGGAGTATCCAGACGATTACACAGGCCCTCGCGATGGGGAGTTCAAAACACCGTATGCTGTTGTCCAGCTTCGTCAAGATAATGCGGCTGCTAGCCTCTACAATATCGTCGGTTTCCAAACCCACCTCAAATGGGGAGAACAAAAGCGTGTCTTCCAAATGATTCCGGGTCTTGAAAATGCTGAGTTTGTCCGTTATGGGGTCATGCACCGTAATTCTTACATGGATTCACCAAATCTTCTTGAGCAGACCTACCGTTCTAAGAAACAACCTAACCTCTTCTTTGCTGGTCAAATGACAGGAGTAGAGGGCTACGTTGAGTCAGCAGCTTCTGGATTGGTTGCTGGAATAAATGCTGCTCGTCTCTTCAAGGGAGAAAGCGAGGTTATTTTCCCAGAGACAACAGCGATTGGTAGTCTGGCTCATTACATCACCCATGCTGACAGCAAGCATTTCCAGCCCATGAATGTCAACTTCGGTATTATCAAGGAGTTGGAAGGCGAGCGTATCCGTGATAAGAAGGCTCGTTATGAAAAAATTGCAGAGCGTGCTCTTGCTGACTTAGAGGAATTTTTAACTGTCTAATTTTTTTCAAAGAATTGCTAATGGTACTATAAAAATCTTAGAAATTGTGATAAAATAGGTAGGATGAAAAAAGGAGAGTAAAAATGGCGAACCCCAAGTATAAACGTATTTTAATTAAGTTATCAGGTGAAGCCCTTGCTGGTGAACGTGGCGTAGGGATTGATATCCAAACAGTTCAAACAATCGCAAAAGAGATTCAAGAAGTTCATAGTCTAGGGATCGAAATTGCCCTTGTTATTGGTGGAGGAAATCTCTGGCGTGGAGAACCTGCTGCAGAAGCAGGAATGGACCGTGTTCAGGCAGATTACACTGGAATGCTTGGGACCGTTATGAATGCTCTTGTGATGGCAGATTCATTGCAGCAAGTTGGTGTCGATACGCGTGTGCAAACTGCCATTGCTATGCAACAAGTGGCAGAACCTTACGTACGTGGACGTGCCCTTCGCCACCTTGAAAAAGGCCGTATCGTTATCTTTGGTGCTGGAATTGGTTCACCTTACTTCTCAACAGATACAACAGCAGCCCTTCGTGCAGCTGAAATCGAAGCAGATGCCATTCTTATGGCTAAAAATGGTGTAGATGGTGTTTACAATGCCGATCCTAAGAAAGACAAGACAGCTGTTAAGTTTGAAGAATTGACCCACCGTGACGTTATCAACAAAGGTCTTCGTATCATGGACTCAACTGCTTCAACCCTCTCTATGGACAACGACATTGACTTGGTCGTCTTTAACATGAACCAACCAGGCAACATTAAACGTGTTGTATTTGGTGAAAATATCGGAACAACAGTTTCAAACAATATCGAAGAAAAGGAATAAGAAAATTATGGTTAACGCAATTGTAGAAAAAGCTAAAGAGAGAATGACCCAGTCTCACCAATCACTTGCTCGTGAATTTGGTGGTATCCGTGCCGGTCGTGCCAACGCAAGCTTGCTAGACCGTATCCATGTAGAATACTATGGAGTCGAAACTCCTCTTAACCAAATCGCTTCTATTACTATTCCAGAAGCGCGTGTCTTGTTGGTAACACCATTTGACAAGTCTTCATTGAAAGACATCGAACGTGCCTTGAACGCTTCTGATCTTGGTATTACACCAGCTAATGACGGTTCTGTGATCCGCTTGGTTATCCCAGCTCTTACAGAAGAGACTCGTCGTGACCTTGCTAAAGAAGTGAAGAAGGTCGGTGAAAATGCTAAAGTGGCTGTCCGTAATATCCGCCGTGATGCTATGGATGAAGCTAAAAAACAAGAAAAAGCAAAAGAAATCACTGAAGACGAATTGAAGACTCTTGAAAAAGATATTCAAAAAGTAACAGACGATGCTGTGAAACACATCGACGACATGACTGCCAATAAAGAAAAAGAAATCTTGGAAGTCTAAAAATAAACAGAAAAACTCAGTTGGCATTGCTGGCTGAGTTTTATTCGAAAGAAGGAAATATGAATACAAATCTTGCAAGTTTTATCGTTGGACTTATCATCGATGAAAATGACCGTTTTTACTTTGTGCAAAAGGATGGTCAAACCTATGCACTTTCTAAGGAAGAAGGTCAACATTCGGTAGGGGATACGGTCAAAGGTTTTGCCTATACAGATATGAAGCAAAAACTCCGCTTGACCACTCTAGAAGTGACTGCCACTCAGGACCAATTTGGCTGGGGAACGGTAACGGAAGTTCGTAAGGACTTGGGTGTCTTTGTCGATACTGGTCTACCTGATAAGGAAATCGTTGTGTCACTCGATATCCTCCCTGAGCTCAAAGAACTCTGGCCTAAGAAGGGTGATAAACTTTACATCCGTCTTGAAGTGGACAAGAAAGACCGCATCTGGGGACTTTTAGCGTATCAGGAAGACTTCCAACATTTGGCTCGTCCTGCCTACAATAATATGCAGAATCAAAACTGGCCAGCCATTGTATATCGTCTCAAGTTGTCAGGAACCTTTGTTTACTTGCCAGAGAATAACATGCTTGGTTTCATTCACCCAAGTGAGCGCTACGCAGAGCCACGTTTGGGACAAGTGCTAGATGCGCGTGTTATTGGTTTCCGTGAGGTGGACCGCACCTTGAATCTATCCCTTAAACCACGTTCCTTTGAAATGTTGGAAAATGATGCTCAGATGATTTTGACCTACTTGGAAAGCAATGGCGGTTTCATGACCTTGAATGATAAGTCGTCTCCTGAGGACATTAAGGCAACCTTTGGTATTTCTAAAGGTCAGTTCAAGAAAACGCTCGGTGGCTTGATGAAGGCTGGCAAAATCAAGCAAGACCAGTTTGGTACAGAGTTGATTTAGGGAGGCTTATGAGAAAATCATTTTACACTTGGCTCATGACCGAGCGCAATCCTAAAAGTAATAGCCCTAAAGCCATCTTGGCAGACCTCGCTTTTGAAGAGTCAGCTTTTCCAAAACATACAGATGATTTTGATGAGGTGAGTCGCTTTTTGGAGGAGCATGCCAGTTTCTCTTTTAACCTAGGAGACTTTGACGCCATCTGGCAAGAATACTTAGAACACTAGAGACAATGAGATGAGGCTAGTATTTTATTGTTCTCTTTGCTATAATAAAAAGAAATAAACGGATTAGAGAGGTTCTTTATTTGAAGGAACATTCAATAGACATTCAACTGAGTCACCCAGATGACTTGTTCCATCTTTTTGGTTCCAATGAGCGCCATCTTCGTTTGATGGAAGAAGAGCTCGATGTGGTGATTCATGCTCGTACGGAGATTGTGCAGGTTATCGGAGAAGAGTCTGCCTGTGAGGAAGCCCGTCAGGTTATCCAAGCTTTGATGGTCTTGGTGAATCGAGGAATGACGGTTGGCACGCCAGATGTGGTGACTGCGATTAGCATGGTCAAGAACGATGAAATCGACAAGTTTGTCGCCCTTTATGAAGAAGAAATCATCAAGGATAATACAGGGAAACCGATCCGTGTCAAAACCTTAGGTCAAAAACTTTATGTGGACAGTGTCAAACAGCATGATGTGACCTTTGGAATCGGACCTGCAGGGACAGGGAAGACCTTTCTTGCAGTGACTTTGGCAGTAACTGCCCTTAAACGTGGGCAAGTCAAGCGGATTATCCTGACTCGTCCAGCAGTGGAAGCTGGCGAGAGTCTAGGATTTCTTCCGGGCGATCTTAAGGAGAAGGTCGATCCTTATCTTCGACCAGTTTATGATGCCTTGTATCAGATTCTCGGCAAAGACCAAACGACTCGTCTCATGGAGCGTGAGATTATCGAAATCGCGCCCCTTGCCTATATGCGTGGTCGAACCTTGGATGATGCCTTTGTCATTCTCGATGAAGCACAAAATACGACCATCATGCAGATGAAGATGTTCTTGACTCGTTTGGGATTTAATTCTAAGATGATTGTCAATGGAGATATCAGCCAGATTGACCTGCCACGCAATGTTAAGTCCGGTTTGATTGATGCTCAAGAAAAGCTCAAGAACATTCACCAAATTGACTTTGTTCATTTTTCAGCCAAGGATGTGGTTCGCCATCCAGTTGTCGCTCAGATTATCCGAGCTTATGAACCAACTCCAGTTAAAAATGAAGAAAAGAAGGAAGAGACAGAATAGCAAAAAAAGAGCAGTTCAATTTGAACTGCTCTTTTTAATGAGTGTCTAGCTTTAAACAAGTTCGTCGATTGACGTGTGATCTTTATCGAGACCTTTAGCAACTGGGAGACTGGTCAAGTAACCTTGATAGGTGGTAACACCTTGACGCAAGCCCTCATCTTCAGCAATTGCTTGTGAGAATCCTTTGCCAGCAAGAGCTTCGATATAAGGAAGAGTGACATTGGTTAGGGCGATAGTAGAAGTACGGGCAACCGCACCAGGGATATTGGCAACGGCATAGTGGAGAACACCGTATTTTTCATAGACAGGTTCATCGTGCGTTGTCACACGGTCAGCTGTCTCGATAACGCCACCTTGATCAACGGCAACGTCAACGATGACAGAGCCAGGACGCATTTGTTTGACCATATCATCTGTCACCAATTTCGGTGCTTTGGCCCCAGGGATGAGAACTGCACCAATCACCACATCAGCATCTCTCACACTTGCTTCGATGTTGAATGAATTAGACATAAGAGTTTGGATTTGGTTTCCAAAGACTTCTTCTAGAACTGAGAGACGCTTCGCACTGATATCTAAAATAGTCACTTGAGCACCAAGACCAAGGGCGATGCGGGCAGCATGTGTACCGACGACACCACCACCGATGATGGTTACTTTTCCTTTTGGAACACCTGGTACACCACCTAGTAGGACACCAGAACCACCAGCTTGCTTAGTAAGGAAGTGAGCTCCGATTTGAACAGCCATACGACCTGCAACCTCACTCATAGGAACGAGGAGCGGTAGTTGTCCTTGATTATCACGAACAGTTTCATAGGCAATTCCTGTTGTTTTGGCTGCTAGCATGGCATCTGCTAATTCTGGAGCAGCGGCCATGTGCAAGTAAGTGAAGAGGAGAAGATCATCGCGCAAATAACCGTATTCAGAAGCTAGTGGTTCTTTTACTTTCACGACTAATTCGGCTGCCCAGGCTTCAGCAGCAGTTGCGACAATCTCAGCTCCTTGCTTTTGATAGTCTGCATCAGTAAATCCTGAACCGAGACCAGCATTTGTTTCGATGAGAACACGATGTCCACGACTGACTAAACTGTGGACGCCAGCAGGAGTGAGGGCAACACGGTTTTCATTATTTTTAATTTCTTTTGGGATTCCGATTAACATAGAGATAACCTACCTTTCAATTGACGGTCTTGTTTTGGTTGTCACATTCCAGTTCATAAATCAAAAATGTGATGGTTTTATTGTATATGAAACCGCTTCAAAAATCAAGAAAAACTTGTCATCCAAATTTATTTATGCTAGACTAGTGAGAATCAAGCTCTAATGGAGGGAAAAGTATGGAATCAATATTTGTGAAATTTGCCCAGTACCCAACTATAGAAACGAAGCGTTTATTGCTCCGACCTGTAACCTTGGATGATGCAGAAGCTATGTTTGAGTATGCTTCAGACAGAGAAAATACACGATACACTTTTCCAACAAATCAAAGCTTAGAAGAAACTAAGAACAACATTGCTCAGTTTTACTTGTCTAATCCCTTGGGCCGTTGGGGAATCGAATTAAAAAGCAATGGTCAGTTTATTGGAACTATTGATTTGCACAAGATTGACCACATTCTCAAAAAAGCAGCTATTGGCTACATTATCAATAAAAAATATTGGAATCAAGGATTGACGACAGAAGCTAATCGTGCCGTGATTGAACTGGCTTTTGAGAAGATTGGAATGAACAAGTTGACCGCCCTACACGATAAAGACAATCCTGCATCAGGAAAGGTCATGGAGAAATCAGGTATGCGTTTTTCCCACGAAGAAGCTTATGCTTGTATGGACCAGCATGAAAAAGGACGAATCGTTACAAGAGTTCATTATGTCTTGACCAAGGAAGATTATTTTGCAAATAAATAAGCAGTTGAAAAGAAATTTTCGACTGTTTTTTCTTACTCTTACGAATAACATAAGAGAGGAGAAAATATGGAAGCAATTATCGAGAAAATCAAAGAGTATAAAATCATTGTCATCTGTGCAGGTTTGGGTCTGGCCTTAGGCGGCTTTTTCTTGTTAAAACCAACTTCACAAACACCTGTGAAAGAAACAAATTTACAGGCAGAAGTTGCATCTGTTTCAAAGGATTCAACTTCTGAAAAAGAAGTGAAGAAGGAAGAAAAGGAAGAGTCTCCTGAACAAGATTTAATCACAGTAGATGTCAAAGGTGCTGTTAAATCACCAGGGATTTATGACTTGCCAGTAGGAAGTCGGGTCCATGATGCCGTTCAAAAGGCTGGTGGCTTGACAGAGCAAGCAGATAGCAAGTCGCTCAATCTAGCTCAGAAAGTTAGTGACGAGGCTCTGGTCTACGTCCCGAGTAAGGGGGAAGAAGCAGCTAGTCAGCAGGCTGCCTCTGGAACGACTCCTTCGTCAAGTAAAGAAAAGAAGATCAACCTAAATAAAGCTAGTCTGGAAGAGCTCAAGCAGGTCAAGGGACTGGGTGGTAAACGAGCCCAGGATATTATCGACCATCGTGAGGCAAATGGTAAATTTAAGTCAGTAGATGAACTCAAGAAAGTCTCTGGTATTGGGGCTAAGACCATAGAAAAGCTAAAAGATTATGTCACAGTGGATTAAGAATTTCCCTATCCCCCTAATCTATCTGAGTTTTCTGTTACTCTGGCTTTACTATGCCATTTTTGGAGCGTCCTATCTCGCACTGCTAGGTTTTGTTTTTTTGCTCGTCTGTCTCTTTTTCCAATTTCCTTGGAAATCGACTGGTAAAGTTTTAGCGATTTGTGGAGTTTTTGGATTTTGGTTTCTGTTTCAAACTTGGCAACAGACACAAGCTAGTCAAAACCTAGTGGATTCTGTTGAGAGGGTTCGGATTTTGCCTGACACTATTAAGGTCAATGGAGATAGTCTGTCCTTTCGGGGCAAGGATGATGGCCGTACCTTCCAAGTTTACTATAAACTCCAGTCTGAGGAGGAGAAAGAGCACTTTCAAGCCTTAACAGATCTTCACGAGATAGAGTTAGAAGGGAAAGTTTCAGAGCCAGAATGTCAGAGGAATTTTGGTGGATTTGACTACCAAGCCTATCTAAAGACGCAGGGGATTTACCAGACACTGACTATCAAGAGCATCCAGTCACTTAAGAAGATTAGCAGTTGGGACATAGGTGAAAATTTATCAAGTTTACGTCGAAAGGCTATTGTTTGGATCAAGAGGCACTTTCCAGATCCTATACGCAACTACATGACGGGGCTCTTGCTGGGATATTTGGACACGGACTTTGGGGAGATGAATGAGCTCTATTCCAGTCTTGGAATTATCCATCTCTTTGCCTTGTCGGGGATGCAGGTGGGCTTCTTTATGGATGCCTTTAAGAAACTTCTCTTGCGATTGGGCTTGACCCAAGAAAAGTTGAAGTGGCTGACCTATCCTTTTTCCCTTATCTATGCAGGTCTGACAGGATTTTCAGCTTCAGTCATTCGCAGTCTCTTGCAAAAGTTACTGGCCCAACATGGTGTTAAGGGTTTGGATAATTTTGCCTTGACGGTGCTTGTCCTCTTTATCATCATGCCCAACTTTTTCCTGACAGCAGGAGGAGTCTTGTCCTGCGCTTATGCTTTTATCTTGACTATGACCAGCAAAGAAGGGGAGGGACTCAAGGCTGTTGCCAGAGAAAGTTTGGTCATTTCTTTGGGAATATTGCCCATTCTATCCTTTTATTTTGCAGAATTTCAGCCTTGGTCTATCCTTTTGACCTTTGTCTTTTCTTTTCTGTTTGATGTGGTATTCTTACCGCTTTTGTCCATCTTATTCATTCTGTCTTTTGTTTACCCAGTCACTCAGTTTAACTTTGTCTTTGAGTGGTTGGAGGGCATCATTCGCTTGGTTTCACAGATGGCAAGTAGGCCCTTGGTCTTTGGACAACCCAACGCATGGCTGTTGATTCTACTGTTAATTTCCTTGGCAATACTGTATGATTTTAGGAAAAACATCAAAAGACTAGCAGGATTCAGTCTCTTTGTCGTAGGGCTCTTTTTCTTAATCAAGCATCCTCTGGAAAATGAAATTACCATGCTGGATGTAGGGCAGGGAGAAAGTATTTTCCTACGGGATGTAACTGGAAAAAACATTCTCATAGACGTGGGAGGCAAGGCAGAGTCTGATAAGAAAATTGAAAAATGGCAAGAAAAGGCGACGACCAGCAATGCCCAGAGAACCTTGATTCCCTATCTTAAAAGTCGAGGAGTAGACAAGATTGACCAGCTGGTTTTGACCAATACAGACAAGGAGCATGTTGGAGATTTGCTGGAGGTGACCAAGGCTTTCCATGTGGGCGAAATTTTAGTGTCAAAAGGAAGTTTGACACAGAATGAATTTGTGGCGAAACTAGAAGCAAGCCAAACCGAGGTGCGCAGTGTGGCAGCAGGGGAGAACTTGCCGATTTTTGGCAGTTACTTAGAAGTCCTATCTCCAAGGAAGATTGGAGATAGGAATCGTGATGATTCTCTGGTTCTTTATGGAAAACTCTTGGATAAGCATTTTCTCTTTACTGGAAACTTGGAGGAAAAAGGAGAGAAGGACTTGCTGAAGCAATATCCTGACTTAGAGGTGGATGTCTTGAAAGCAAGCCAACATGGTGCTAAAACATCATCCAATCCAGCTCTCCTAGAAAAAATCAAACCAGAAATTACTCTCATCTCAGTTGGAAGAAACAATCGTGCGAAACTTCCCCATCAGGAAACCTTGACACGAATGGAAAGTATCAAGAGTAAGATTTACAGAACTGACCAGCAAGGGGCTATCCGCTTTAAAGGATGGAATAGTTGGCGAATTGAAACGGTGCGATAAAATAGACAAAGTTTTTCGAAAAATTGACTTTTTATCTTGACAAGGAATAGAAAACTTGGTATCATATAAAAGTTGAGAAAAGCAGAAGTGAGAGCTTCTCGCCTTGTGACATCAAGTTGCCTGGCCCTACGGATGAAAAGTTTCTAAGAAACGCTATCATAACGTGCGGGCTTGTATCATTACGGGTCCGCTCTTGTTTTTCTCTAATAATAAAAAAGAGGTGAAAACCATAGCAAAGCAAGACTTATTCATCAATGATGAAATTCGTGTACGTGAAGTTCGCTTGATCGGTCTTGAGGGAGAACAGCTAGGCATCAAGCCACTCAGCGAAGCGCAAGCATTGGCTGATAGTGCAAATGTTGACTTAGTATTGATTCAACCCCAAGCAAAACCGCCTGTTGCTAAAATTATGGACTACGGTAAGTTCAAATTTGAGTATCAGAAAAAGCAAAAAGAACAACGTAAAAAACAAAGTGTTGTTACGGTGAAAGAAGTTCGTCTGAGTCCAACTATTGACAAGGGTGACTTTGACACAAAACTTCGCAATGCACGCAAGTTCCTTGAAAAAGGAAATAAAGTTAAGGTATCCATTCGCTTTAAAGGGCGTATGATCACCCATAAAGAGATTGGTGCAAAAGTTTTAGCCGAGTTTGCTGAAGCAACACAAGATATTGCAATCATCGAACAACGAGCTAAGATGGATGGACGCCAAATGTTCATGCAGTTGGCGCCAGCAACTGACAAAAAGTAATTGTCAGAAAGTTTAAATAAAGGAGAAAAAATCATGCCAAAACAAAAAACACACCGCGCATCAGCTAAACGTTTCAAACGTACAGGTTCTGGTGGACTTAAACGTTTCCGTGCTTACACTTCTCACCGTTTCCACGGAAAAACTAAGAAACAACGTCGTCATCTTCGTAAAGCATCTATGGTGCATTCAGGAGATTTCAAACGTATCAAAGCAATGCTTACTCGCTTGAAATAATAGCCTAACAGTAAGTAAACAATTCTAGGAAATATTTGGAGGAAATAAAACATGGCACGTGTTAAAGGTGGCGTTGTATCACGCAAACGTCGTAAACGTATTCTTAAATTAGCAAAAGGTTACTATGGAGCTAAACACATCTTGTTCCGTACTGCAAAAGAACAAGTAATGAACTCTTACTACTATGCATACCGTGACCGTCGTCAAAAGAAACGTGACTTCCGCAAATTGTGGATCACACGTATCAATGCGGCAGCTCGTATGAACGGACTTTCATACTCACAATTGATGCATGGTTTGAAATTGGCTGAAATCGAAGTTAACCGTAAAATGCTTGCTGACTTGGCTGTTAACGATGCAGCAGCTTTCACAGCTCTTGCAGATGCAGCTAAAGCAAAACTTGGTAAATAATAATTGATAAGACTGGAACAGGATTGTCCCAGTCTTTTTAAAAATAAAGGAGAACATATGGCTTCAAAAATGCTACACACTTGCTTGCGAGTAGAAAACCTTGAAAAATCAATCGCATTTTATCAAGATGCTTTTGGATTTAAAGAATTGCGTCGCAGAGATTTTCCAGATCATGCCTTCACGATTGTCTATCTAGGACTTGAGGGTGACGACTATGAGTTGGAGTTGACCTATAACTACGATCACGGTCCTTACGTGGTGGGAGATGGTTTTGCACATATCGCCCTCAGTACACCTGACCTTGAGGCGCTTCATCAAGAGCACAGTGCAAAAGGCTATGAGGTTACAGAGCCTAATGGACTTCCAGGAACTGCACCAAACTATTACTTTGTCAAGGATCCTGATGGCTACAAAGTCGAAGTGATTCGTGAAAAATAATCGAGTAATGTCAAGTAGAATGTTCGTTTTCTACTTGACTTTTTTTCTTTGAAAGAGTATACTAATACAAATTTAACCTTTAAGGGGAGCCCAGAGAGACTCACAAGGTGTCAGATAAAAGGGATGGGGGACTCTCTGTGGAGACTTTTTAAGTGTGCGCATGAGTTCTAGCCTAACCCAACTGAGGCCTTGCATTAGCAAGGTCTTTTCTTTATCTGGTCCCCTTAAATTTAAGGAGGAAAAGTCATGAATCCCACATGTAAGAAGCGTTTGGGTGCTATTCGTTTGGAAACCATGAAGGTGGTCGCACAAGAGGAAATTGCGCCAGCAATCTTTGAATTAGTCCTAGAAGGGGAGATGGTTGAAGCCATGCGAGCCGGCCAATTTCTTCATCTGCGTGTGCCTGATGACGCCCATCTCTTGCGCCGCCCTATTTCAATTTCGTCTATTGACAAAGCAAACAAGCAGTGTCACCTTATTTATCGGATTGAGGGGGCTGGGACAGCTATTTTTTCAACATTAGGTCAGGGAGATACTCTTGATGTGATGGGGCCTCAGGGAAATGGGTTTGACTTGTCTGATTTAGACAATCAGAGCCAAGTTCTCCTCGTTGGTGGGGGGATTGGTGTTCCACCCTTGCTTGAGGTGGCCAAGGAATTGCATGCGCGTGGGGTGACAGTAGTGACAGTCCTCGGTTTTGCGACTAAGGATGCTGTTATTCTCGAAACCGAATTGGCCCAATATGGTCAGGTCTTTGTAACGACAGATGATGGTTCTTATGGCATCAAGGGAAATGTTTCTGTTGTTATCAATAATTTAGACAGTCAATTTGATGCGGTTTACTCATGTGGTGCTCCGGGAATGATGAAGTATATCAATCAAACCTTTTATGATCATCCAAGAGCCTATCTATCTCTAGAATCTCGTATGGCTTGTGGGATGGGAGCTTGCTATGCCTGCGTTCTAAAAGTGCCAGATAGTGAGACCGTCAGCCAACGCGTCTGTGAAGATGGCCCTGTTTTTCGCACAGGAACAGTTGTATTATAAGGAGAAAGTCATGACTAACAAACGTTTACAAGTTTCTCTACCGGGCTTGGATTTGAAAAATCCCATCATTCCAGCATCAGGCTGTTTTGGTTTCGGCCAAGAGTATGCCAAGTACTATGATTTAGACCTTTTAGGCTCCATTATGATCAAGGCAACGACACTTGAACCCCGTTTTGGCAATCCTACTCCCAGGGTGGCAGAAACGCCTGCAGGTATGCTCAATGCAATCGGTTTGCAAAATCCAGGTTTAGAAGCTGTTTTAGCTGAAAAGTTGCCTTGGCTGGAAAGAGAATATCCTACGCTTCCCATCATCGCCAATGTAGCAGGCTTTTCAAAACAAGAGTACGCTGCCGTTTCTCAGGGGATTTCCCAGGCAGCCAATGTAAAAGCTATAGAGCTCAATATCTCCTGCCCCAACGTAGATCACGGCAATCATGGACTTTTGATTGGGCAAGATCCTGATCTAGCTTATGAAGTGGTAAAGGCAGCTGTGGAGGCCTCTGATGTGCCAGTTTATGTCAAACTAACCCCAAGCGTGACAGATATCGTCACCGTTGCAAAGGCAGCAGAAGATGCAGGGGCAAGTGGATTAACCATGATCAATACTCTAGTCGGTATGCGCTTTAATCTAAAAACCAGAAAACCAATCTTGGCCAATGGAACGGGTGGAATGTCAGGTCCAGCAGTCTTTCCAGTAGCCCTCAAACTCATCCGTCAAGTCGCCCAAACAACAGACCTTCCCATTATTGGAATGGGAGGAGTGGATTCGGCAGAAGCTGCTTTAGAAATGTATCTGGCTGGAGCGTCTGCCATCGGAGTTGGAACAGCCAACTTTACCAATCCTTATGCCTGTCCTGATATCATCGAACATTTACCAAAAGTCATGGACAAATATGGCATTAGCAGCTTGGAAGATCTCCGTCAGGAAGTCAAAGCCAGTCTGAGATAAGCTAGACACTCCTTATCGTCAACAAGAAATAGAATCTTCATCAATTTGTAATATTTCCGTTGGTTAACTATGTTACAATAGGGTTTAGAAAACGTTATTGGAGCATTTAAATGAAACGATGGAAAGTGGCCCTAGTAAGTGCTGGCTTATTGGGGTGTTTTTTTACTGTACTAGAAACAGCTAAAGCAGATGAAGGGACTTGGAAAGGAAAGACCTACCTCAAAGCTGATGGAAAACAAGTAACCAACCAGTGGATCTTTGACCAAACGTATCAGAATTGGTTTTATCTTAAGGCTGATGGACAACGTGCAGAAAACGGCTGGCTGACTGTTGGTGGTAAGGATTACTATTTTAACGAGACCGGAAAATTAGCCACAAAAACTTGGATCAACCAGTACTATGTGGCTGAAAGTGGTGCTAGGGTCAAGAATCAATGGGTGTTTGACCAAGAAAAACAATCCTGGTATTATCTCAAGTCGGATGGTCAAAAAGCTCAAAATGAGTGGATTCAACAAGGTCAGGAAAAATATTACCTTAAAGAAGATGGGAAAATGGCCAAAGATGAGTGGGTCACTCAAGGTGGAAACGAGTACTACGTTAATTCTCAAGGTAAAATGCTGAGAGGTACTTGGCTTGGTAAGAACTATTTGTCAGAAAATGGTAATAAGGTCAAACAAGGTTGGATTTATGATGACAACTATAGCAGTTGGTTCTACATTCAACAAGATGGTACCTATGCTGAAAATGGCTGGCAAACCATAGATGGGAAGGACTACCATTTTAAATCAGGCGGTTATCTTTCAACTGAGCGCTGGATTGATCGCTTCTATGTTGCGAAGAGTGGAGCTAAATTGAAATCGGAATGGCTCTTTGATAAGAATTATGATGCTTGGTTTTACTTGAAAGCAGACGGTAGCTATGCCGAAAAAGGCTGGGAAACGATTAAAGGTAAAGATTACCATTTCAAATTTGGAGGCTATCTTTCTACTGAACGTTGGATTGACCGCTTCTATGTTGCAAAGAGTGGAGCTAAACTGAAATCCGAATGGCTCTTTGACAAAAATTATAACTCGTGGTTTTACTTGAAAGCAGACGGAACCTATGCTGAAAAAGGCTGGGAAACGATCAAAGGCAAGGATTACCATTTCAAATCCGGTGGCTACCTCTCCACAGAAACTTGGATTGACCGCACCTATGTGACGAGCAGTGGAGCAAAAGCAGGTAAAGGTTGGCTCTTTGATAAGAATTATAACTCTTGGTTCTATATCAACTCTGATGGGAATTATGCTGATAAAGAATGGCTCTGGGATAATGGTTACTACTATCTCAAATCTGGCGGTTATATGGCTGCAAGTGAGTGGGTATGGTACAAGAACAATTGGTTCTACCTCAAGTCAAATGGAAAGATGGCTGAGAAAGAATTAATCTACGATTCATCCGACCAATCATGGTATTACCTTAAATCAGGCGGTTATATGGCAAAAAATGAAACTGTGGATGGTCATACCTTGGATGCTTCTGGTAGATGGCATGTTGCGGATAAAACCAAATATTACAAAGTTAAACCAATCACTGCCTATGTCTATAGTGCATCTGGAGAAATCTTGAGTTACATTAACCAAGGAAGCATTGTTTCACTGGATAGCTCGGCGCGAAAAGGCGGCCGACTTGCAGTTTCTATTTCTGGCTTGTCTGGCTATATGAATCAAAGTGATTTGACAGCAGTAGATGAAGGAAGCGAGTTTATCCCTCATTATACTAGTGATGGGAAATTCCTCTACCATGAACTCTCTCCTTATACGAGTATCAAAGTAGCTCCACACACATCTGCAATGATTATTGGTAAGAAGTACTACTCAACTGACGGAGAGCATTTTGATGGCTTTACCATTAAAAATCCTTTCCTTTATAAAAACTTGAGAGAACCAAGTAATTATAGTGCAGCTGAATTGGATAAACTGTATTCGTTGATGAACTTGCAGGATAGTCCTCTAGCAGGTAAAGGAGCGACTTTCAAAGAAGCTGAGGAACGCTACGGTGTCAATGCCCTTTACTTGATGGCACATAGCGCTCTTGAAAGTGCGTGGGGACGCAGTCAAATTGCCAGAGATAAGAACAACTTCTTTGGTATTGCAGCCTATGATACTAGCCCATATCTATCAGCCAAGAGCTTTGATGATGTGGACAAAGGGATTCTCGGGGCGGCCAAGTGGATTCGTGAGAATTACATTGACTACGGCAGAGACCACCTTGGAAACAAGGCAACAGGAATGAATGTTCGCTATGCTTCTGATCCATACTGGGGTGAGAAGATAGCTAGCATCATGATGACCATCAACAGCAAACTTGGTGGGAAAGACTAATCAAAAAAACCAACGGTAACTACTGAAAAGTGGTTATCGTTTTTGTTTTGGACATTGGAGGAGGAATAGTATGATAACAGTCTCTTTATTCTTGAATAATTAGCAAAATGATAGTAGAATGAAATAGGAGATATTAATCTAATCACTATATAAAAATAAAGGAGATTTTTATGAAAAAGCTACTATCCTTCTCAATTGCCTTGCTTTCGATCACAACACTAGTTGCTTGTTCTGGACATAAGGTAGAATCAAAGGTTCCAGAAGAAAAAATTGAACAGAAGCAAATTAAGTTCGATGAAAAGTTGTTTAAAGAAGCTGGACTCCTGCCTTTTAAAAATGAAAAGCAGCTAGAACTTGGGGAATTGGATTATAAATCACGCGCAACGGGTGCTCATATTCAACTTAAGGACAGCGATGAGCCAACTGAGAAGAGAGAGTCCAAGTTGACTTATGATCCAGTTGGATGGCACAATTATAAATTTTTTTATGGTGATAGCTCTAAAAAGGCTTGGTTGATGAATCGAGGCCATTTGATTGGCTACCAGTTTAGCGGATTGAATGATGAAAAGAAAAACTTGGTCCCGATGACAAACTGGCTCAATGCTGGAAATTATTCTGGAACAGATGATCAAAACCAAAGTAGCATGATTTATTATGAAAATCGGTTGGACTCTTGGCTGGCCAATCATCCGAACTACCATCTTGACTACAAGGTGACCCCAATCTATCAGAAAGATGAATTGATTCCGAGACAGATTGAATTGCAGTATGTGGGAATAGATGAAAACGGCAAACTCTTGGAAATCAAGTTGGGTGGTAGTAAGGAAAAGGTTGATCAGTATTCTGTGACGCATGTTATTTTAGACAATGTTTCAGCTAATGCGGAAATCAATTATTTGGATGGTACTGCTAAAAATACAGTTGAAGATGCAAAGATAAAAGAAAAGGCTAAGAAGGAAGCTGAGTAAAAAGCCAAGAAAGAGGCTGAAGAAAAAGAAGCGGCTGAAAAGAAAGCAAAAGAAGAAGAGCAAGAAAAAGCTCGCCAAGCCGCACAAGAAAAGGAAGAAAGCCAGGAATCAAATTCGCAATCAACAAATTCAGGTGGCTACTTCAGAGATAGAAAAGGGAGATGGCACAGACCAAATGGTAAATTTGCTTCTAAGAAAGAAATCAGAGAAGCTGGATTGCAGTGGTAGGAAGAATTTAGTAGATATGCAGTCAAAAAGCCGTTGGAAAACGGTTTTTTGTTATAATTAAATTAATAATGTAGCATTAAAGGAGAACAACATGACTTTTGAAGAAATCTTGCCTGGATTAAAGGCTAAGAAAAAATATGTACGAACTGGTTGGGGAGGGGCTGAAAACTATGTGCAGCTTTTTGACACTATCGAACAAAACGGGATTGCACTTGAAGTGACGCCTTATTTCCTAATCAACGTGTCTGGAGAAGGGGAAGGTTTTTCCATGTGGAGTCCGACACCTTGTGATGTTTTGGCGACGGATTGGGTAGAAGTGCATGACTAGACGTGTATTGATTACGGGAGTAAGTTCAGGAATTGGTCTGGCTCAAGCTCGACTCTTTTTAGAGAAGGGTTATCAAGTTTATGGAGTTGACAAAGGCAACAATCCACTCTTAGAGGGTGATTTCCACTTTTTACAGAGGGATTTGACCTTGGACTTGGAACCTATTTTTGACTGGTGTCCTCAGGTGGATGTTTTGTGCAATACTGCTGGAGTTTTGGATGCTTACAAACCACTTTTGGAACAGACAGCGCAGGAAATTCAAGAGATCTTTGAAATCAACTATGTGACTCCAGTTGAGATGACACGACATTATTTGACACAAATGCTGGAAAGTAAAAAGGGAATCATTATCAATATGTGTTCGATTGCTTCTAGCCTAGCTGGTGGAGGTGGTCACGCCTATACCTCGTCTAAGCATGCCTTAGCTGGCTTTACCAAGCAGTTGGCTCTAGACTATGCAGAAGCTGGGATTCAGGTCTTTGGTATCGCTCCGGGAGCGGTCAAGACAGCTATGACCGCTGCGGACTTTGAGCCAGGTGGATTGGCTGACTGGGTGGCTAGTGAAACGCCAATCAAGCGCTGGATTGAGCCAGAGGAAGTAGCAGAGATTAGCCTTTTCTTAGCAAGCGGAAAAGCGAGCGCCATGCAAGGGCAAATCCTCACGATTGATGGTGGTTGGTCTTTGAAGTAGGAGGAGTTGGATGGAAATCAAAAATCACTTTGGAGTCTATGGTATTTGCTTTGAAAATGGGAAGTTACTCTGCATTGAAAAAACGAGAGGCCCTTATCAACATCGTTATGATCTACCTGGTGGTAGCCAGGAAGTAGGTGAAGGGCTGACAGAAACCCTTAAGAGAGAAGTTCTGGAAGAGACAGGATATAAGCTTAAAGGTTACGCTAATCCTAGGATTTATGATGTGCTGGTTCAAGAAGAAGGGCAAGACTTTGCAGTACACCATATCATGGCCTTTTATGATATAGCACTCGATTTTGAACATTCTCAAAATTCAATTTCTCAGGAGGTTCTTGATGGAAGTAATGATTCAGCAAATGTACTTTGGTTGAATTTGGAAGAAATTACTGCCGATAATGCTTCTCCTTTAGTGTTGCAGGTTAAGGCAGAGTTGCTAGGATTTCCAGAATTAGATATGACAAGCTATAGAAATTGGAAGGTGAAGTAGGGGGATAATGGAATTATTTAAAACATGGAAGAAAAATATGGTTCTCTATGGTCTTAAATCTCAAATCGGAACTGTCTACCAAAACAGTGATAGGACAACAAGCTTTTATGATGTTGGGAATTTTCTATACCTAGCAGGGGAGTTGAATTCCAGATTTTGGGAAGATTTTGTTAGAAAATATGGTTTAGATTATAAGATTATTATTTCAGAAAATACTAATTGGCAAGATTTTCTGCATCGGAAAGTGGAGCTAAATTCTTTTACTCGCTATTCTTTTAAAGATAAGGCAAATTTTCAAGTTGAATTTCTAAATGATCTAGTTGCTCATTTAGAGGAAGGTTACAATATTGTGTCTATTGATAATCATATTTATAACTGCTTTTCTGAGGAAGAATGGTCACAAGATTTACAGGGGGATTTTGAGTCCTATCAGGATTTTGTTTTAAAAGGTGGATTTGGCTTTGTGGTTCTTAAAAATAATGAACTGATTGCTGGGATTTCCTCAGGGTTAGTTTACCGTGGAGCAGTTGAAGTGGAAGTTGCAACTAGACCAAACGAACAAGGAAATGGCTTTGCTAAAAAGCTTGGTGCTGCAATGATTCTAGAGAGTTTAAATAGAGATATGTTTCCTCTTTGGAATGCTCATAACGAGGCTTCCAAAAAAGTAGCAGAATTTTTAGGATATGAGTTAGTTGAACCTTATGAAGCTTTTGAACTGGAAGAAAGTTTCATATAATGATATCTGATATTGTATCTTTTAAGACGAGGTGAATGGCTATGAAAAACCAGCTAGCCCTTAGTGGCGAAAAACTTGACGAAAAAGTTTATCCTCAGTTATTGTACCACGTCGGTATGATTCGTGGGGAATACTTACTGAGAGAGCTCAATCAAAATATCCTATTACCAAGGTGTCAGCAATTTGTAAAAGATTATCTAGACACCATTTGCTCCTTGTACTCAGGTGAAGAAGTCTGGTATCGTTTTTCAGAATTAACGAATACAGAAGCTAATTGTCTAAAGGGGACTAAAGAGTATTTTGATGAAAATCATCCCTTATTTGGAAATAGAGGAACTAGGCGTTTATTGGCGTGTCCGGATGAATTTCAGGCTGAGGCACATGTCGTTACAGAAATTTATCAAACCAATCCCAATCTGTCTGTTATTTTTCCTTTTGTCAATGATGCTGAGCAGTTAAAGCAAGCTATTACAGTACTGCGTCAGCATGGTTTTACTGGGAAAATCGGCACAATGATTGAATTGCCGTCAGCTTATTTTGACTTGGACAGGATACTGGAAACTGGTATTTCAAAGATTATAGTTGGAATGAATGATTTGACTTCTTTTATTTTTGCGACTGTGAGAAACAGTCAATGGCATGATGTGGAAAGTCCAATAATGTTAGATATGCTAAGAGATATGCAGGATAAAGCAAGGATGAAAAAGATTGACTTTGCTGTAGCAGGCTATCTGAATGTTTCTTTCATAGAAAAAATGAATCAGATGGGTATCAAATGCATTATCCACTACAGTTCTATTCCAGAGATTTTTAATTTAGAGATTGACCATCCAGAACACCTCAAACGTGTAAAAAAAGTAAGTAAAAAATTACAAAGGAGCAACCCATGACACCGCAAGAAATGTGGAAAGCATACAAGCAAATCAACTCCTCTATCGGCGATGAGATAGATGCCTGGGCTTTTGGAGTGGAAGCCGATCTCTTGGCAGACTTAGTTCTAAGAGGCGAAAAGACAGCAACCGCCTCAGCCTATGATCTTTATGCAGTTGATAACGAACCCCTGCCACAAGAAGGAACTTTTGATATCATTTTAGATGGCCAAGATCGGGCTGTCTGCATTGTCGAAATTACCAAGGTCTCCGTTCAGCCTTTCAATCATGTTTCTGCAGACCACGCCTACAAGGAAGGTGAGGGAGACAAATCTTTAGCCTATTGGTGTCAGGTTCATGAAGACTGTTTCACCGAGTGGATGAGAGAAGCAGGACTGACTTTTACACCTGACAGCAAGGTTGTTTTAGAAGAATTTCGCAAGGTCTACCCACTGTAGACTGCAGAAGGAAGAAAGTTTTGGAAATTACCGTTCAATCCTTTTTTCTAGGCAAAACATGATATAATAAGTTTGTTTGAAGAAGAGCAGCAGCTCTTAAACTTAGAATAGGAGAAAACTATGCAAGCAGTTGAACATTTTATTACCCAATTTGTTCCTGGACACTATGATTTATTTTTAGACTTGAGTCGTGAGACCAAGACCTTTTCTGGAAAGGTGACCATCATTGGTCAAGCACAGAGTGACCGTATTTCCCTTCACCAAAAAGACTTGGAAATCGCTTCTGTAGAAGTTGCGGGTCAAGCTCGTCCATTTACAGTTGATCATGACAATGAAGCCCTTCATATCGAATTGGCTGAGGCAGGTCAAGTTGAATTAGTCATTGCTTTTTCAGGAAAGATTACAGACAACATGACAGGGATTTACCCTTCTTATTACACAGTTGATGGTGTCAAGAAGGAGGTCTTGTCTACTCAGTTTGAGAGCCATTTTGCGCGTGAAGCCTTCCCCTGTGTGGACGAGCCAGAAGCCAAAGCAACCTTTGATCTTGCTCTTCGTTTTGACCAAGCAGAAGGTGAATTGGCCTTGTCAAACATGCCAGAAATCGATGTTGAAAACCGCAAGGAAACAGGCATCTGGAAGTTTGAGACAACACCTCGCATGTCTTCTTACTTGTTGGCCTTTGTAGCAGGTGATTTGCAAGGGGTGACCGCTAAAACTAAAAACGGTACCCTTGTAGGTGTCTACTCAACCAAAGCCCACCCATTATCTAACCTTGATTTCTCACTGGACATCGCCGTTCGCTCGATCGAGTTTTACGAAGATTACTATGGAGTTAAGTATCCAATCCCTCAATCACTTCACATCGCCCTTCCTGACTTCTCAGCTGGTGCTATGGAAAACTGGGGTCTTGTGACCTACCGTGAAGTGTACTTAGTTGTGGATGAGAACTCAACCTTTGCTAGCCGTCAACAAGTTGCCCTAGTTGTAGCACATGAGTTGGCTCACCAATGGTTTGGAAACCTCGTGACTATGAAATGGTGGGATGACCTTTGGCTCAATGAAAGCTTCGCAAACATGATGGAATACGTCTGTGTGGATGCCATCGAACCAAGTTGGAATATCTTTGAAGACTTCCAAACAGGTGGTGTTCCAGCTGCGCTTAAACGCGATGCGACGGATGGTGTTCAGTCTGTCCATGTCGAAGTCAAACACCCAGATGAAATCAATACGCTCTTTGATGGTGCTATCGTCTATGCCAAAGGAAGCCGTCTCATGCACATGCTTCGTCGTTGGCTAGGCGACGCTGATTTTGCTAAAGGTTTGCATGCCTACTTTGAAAAACACCAGTACAGTAATACCATCGGTTGTGACCTTTGGAATGCCCTTGGTCAGGCATCAGGACGTGATGTCGCAGCCTTCATGGATTCTTGGTTGGAACAGCCTGGCTATCCAGTTCTCACTGTCAAAGTTGAAAATGATGTCTTGAAGATTTCACAAAAACAATTCTTTATCGGTGAGCATGAAGACAAGAATCGTCTCTGGGTGGTGCCACTCAACAGCAACTGGAAGGGTCTACCAGATACACTTGAAACTGAAAGTATCGAAATCCCTGGCTATGCTGCTCTTCTTGCTGAAAACGAAGGAGCACTTCGTCTCAACACTGAAAATACAGCCCACTACATTACAGACTATCAAGGAGACTTGTTAGAAGCTGTTCTTTCTGACTTAGAAACACTTGATAACACAAGTAAACTGCAAATCGTTCAAGAACGTCGTTTGCTTGCTGAAGCAGGGCACATTTCTTATGCTGACTTGCTCCCAGTCCTTGATAAACTTGCTAAGGAAGAATCTTACCTTGTCGTTTCAGCTATTTCTCAAGTGATTTCTGCCCTTGAGCGCTTTGTTGATGAAGGAACGGATGCTGAAACAGCCTTCAAAGCACTGGTTGCTAAATTGGCTCGTCACAACTATGACCGTCTTGGTTTTGAAGCCAAAGATGGAGAATCAGATGAGGATGAATTGGTTCGTCAGTTGGCTGTTTCTATGATGATTCGCTCAAATGATGCAGAAGCTAGTCAAGTCGCTAGCCAAATCTTTGCAGCTCATAAGGAAAATCTTGCAGGCCTTCCAGCAGCCATCCGTGCTCAAGTTCTCATCAATGAGATGAAACACCACGAGACCAAGGACTTAGTCGCAACTTATTTGGACCTCTACACTCATGCCACAGATGCTGTTTTCAAACGCCAGTTGGCAGCTGCTCTAGCATACAGTACAGATGCTGACAATATCCAAACCTTGATTCGTTCATGGAAGGATAAATTTGTGGTGAAACCACAAGACTTGTCTGCTTGGTATTACCAGTTCCTAGATCATCAAACAACTCAAGAAACTGTTTGGGTATGGGCGCGTGAAAACTGGGATTGGATTAAGGCAGCCCTTGGTGGGGATATGAGCTTTGATAGCTTTGTTATCCTACCTGCCCACGTATTTAAGACAGAGCAACGCTTGGCAGAGTACAAGGAATTCTTTGAGCCACAACTTTCTGACCTTGCGCTTAGCCGTAACATTCGTATGGGGATCAAGGATATCGCAGCGCGTGTTGACTTGATTAAGCGTGAGAAAGCAGCAGTAGAAACTGTTGTAGCTCAATATGCCAAAGCTTAATTCGTTCAAAATGTAAACAAAAACTCAACTTTCTATCTTAAAAGAAGAGAGAGTTGAGTTTTTTTTAAGGCAATTTTGGTATAATAATCATAACAAGGAGGAGTTTCTGATGATAAAAATCCTATTAGTGGAAGATGACCTAGGTCTGTCAAACTCAGTATTTGACTTTTTAGATGATTTTGCAGATGTTATGCAGGTCTTTGATGGAGAAGAAGGTCTCTACGAAGCTGAAAGTGGCGTCTATGACTTGATTTTGCTTGATCTGATGTTACCGGAAAAAAATGGCTTCCAAGTCTTAAAAGAGTTGCGAGAAAAAGGGATCTCCACACCAGTCCTAATCATGACTGCTAAGGAAAGTTTGGATGACAAGGGACATGGTTTTGAGTTGGGGGCAGATGACTACCTCACCAAGCCTTTCTACCTAGAAGAACTCAAAATGCGGATCCAAGCCCTTCTCAAACGTTCAGGCAAGTTTAACGAAAACACCTTGACTTATGGGGATATTGTCGTCAACCTTTCAACGAATGAAGTGAAGGTGGAAGATACTCCTGTGGAACTACTCGGAAAAGAGTTTGAGTTATTGGTTTACTTCCTTCAAAATCAAAATGTTATTCTTCCCAAGACGCAAATTTTTGACCGTCTATGGGGATTTGATAGCGATACGACGATTTCCGTTGTAGAAGTCTATGTCTCAAAAGTTCGTAAGAAATTGAAGGGAACAGCCTTTGCTGAAAATCTTCAAACCTTGCGTAGTGTCGGGTATATTTTAAAAGATGTTCAATAAACTAAAAAAAACATGGTATGCGGATGATTTCAGCTATTTCATTCGAAACTTTGGAGTGTTCACCCTAATCTTCTCTGCTATGACCTTGATTATCCTCCAGGTCATGCACTCGAGTCTCTACACTTCTGTAGATGAAAAACTACAAGCCCTTAGCACTAGCCCTCAAGCTGTTATCCAATTAGCCCTTAATCGGGCAACTGAAGAAGTCAAAGATATTCAACCAGCAACAGCGGATGCCAGCAAGGCTGAAATCAAGCCCAATGTCAGCTCCAA
Source organism: Streptococcus mitis (assembly GCF_003942795.1). Classification (GTDB taxonomy): domain Bacteria; phylum Bacillota; class Bacilli; order Lactobacillales; family Streptococcaceae; genus Streptococcus; species Streptococcus mitis_BJ. Next base: position 162,178 of record NZ_RJNY01000001.1, on the reverse strand, counting down.
TACGGAAGTCTTGCTCTTTGACAAGGATTTTAATCAGCTCTTATTAGGCAATCGCTTTTTAGGCTTGGACAAGATCAAACTGGACAAGAAAGAGTTGAATCACATTCGGCAAATTCAAGTTGTCAATAGCTACGGTCAGGAAGAAACCTACCGAATGATCTTGATGGAAACCAATTCATCCACTGTTTCAAGTAATGTCAAATATGCGGCGGTTTTAATCAATACTAGCCAGCTTGAGCAAATTAGCCAAAACCACGAGCATTTAATTGTTGTAGTCATGGCTAGTTTCTGGCTTCTGTCTTTAATTGCCAGTGTTTACCTGGCACGTGTCAGTGTCAAACCCTTACTGGAAAGTATGCAAAAGCAGAAGTCCTTTGTAGAAAATGCGAGTCACGAACTGAGAACGCCTTTGGCTGTTTTACAAAATCGTTTAGAGACTCTCTTTCGAAAACCAGAAGCGACGATTATGGAATCCAGCGAAAGCATTGCTTCTAGTCTTGAAGAAGTTCGCAACATGCGTTTCCTCACGACAAATCTTCTCAATCTTGCACGTCGAGATGATGGAATCAAACCAGAAATAGCAGAAGTTTCTCCGCAATTCTTTAAAACAACCTTTGCTAACTATGAGTTGATTGCTTCTGAAAATGATCGTGTTTTTGAATATGAAAATCGGATTTATCGTTCCTTCATGACCGATCAGTTGCTCCTAAAACAGCTCATGACTATCTTGTTTGATAATGCTATCAAGTATACTGAAGAAGATGGAAAAATTGAGTTTGTGGTCCATGCTACGGATCGCCACCTCTATCTATCCGTAACGGATAACGGAATTGGGATCTCAGCTGCCGATAAGAAGAAAATCTTTGACCGCTTTTATCGTGTAGACAAGGCGAGAACCCGTCAGAAAGGTGGTTTTGGTCTAGGACTATCTTTGGCCAAGCAGATCGTAGATGCCTTACGAGGAACGATTACCGTTAAAGATAACAAACCTAGAGGAACGATTTTTGAAGTTAAAATTGCTATCCAATCTCCTCCCAAACGTAAGAATAAATAAAAAGACAGTTTTAAAACTGTCTTTTTTGATAACTAGAAAAGAGGTTGGTACCACTACCAACCTTTATTTTGAAATTTTTCGTTTAATGATCTTTCGTTGGAGTTGGAGGAGTACCAAGCTTGCCCCCATAGCAGCAACAAATGATAAAGCTGTGTTCAATTTTAAGGCTAAAAAGATAAAACTAAAAAACACCATAAAAATACAAAAACAAGCAATATTTACAAAAAATAAAATTTCTTTTAAATTGGAGCTAACAGGTGCTTCCAGTGTATAGTTTTGATAAAGCGGAGTTTGATTCGATTCGGGAGTTTGTTCAAACTCATAAGCTTCTAATTTTCTTGCGGGCATGATTCTCTCCTTAACAGTACCTAACTATTTTATCATTTTTTATGCTGAGAATTATTACAGGATTGTTACAAAACTACTAAAGTCTCTTATCATCTTCTAAGTCACTCTTCTTGACACCCACTAGAGAAAGTGATAGCATGGATGTTACACTTAAAACAGATGACCTGACTTTCTCTATTATAAATATACTGAGAAAGGAAAGGATAACTTATATAAATTGATAGCAAGCTGAGGCTTTTTCCTAAGATGATTTGTTGAGTTGCTACCCTGATTCATTTTAAAAGAATAGGTAGGAGTTGTTTTGAATGGATGGAAGGACAGAGATTCTGTCTATTGGATTGGGTGGCCTTGTTGCTACCTCTGGGGGAAAGTTGAAGGAGATAAGCATGTATCTTGCTATCAAAGAAATAGTACGAAACAAACTTCGATATAGTTTGATTCTAACTACCATTTTTCTTATCGCTTTTATGGTCTTTTTTATGACCAGTCTAGCTCTTGGTCTTGTGCGGAACAACCGGGCCGCTATTGATAATTGGCAAGCGACGGGTGTCGTTTTATCCGACTACGCAAATGATAATTTGACAGCATCTTTTATCCCTGAAAAGGACTACAAGGATAAAAATTCTGAAGAGGCTGCTCCATTGGGCTATATGTTCGCTGTGACCAATCTAGTTGATGGTAGTGAAAAGGTCAATGTTTCCATTTTTGCTCAAGACTGGGACGCTTTTATCTCACCTAGTTTGACGGAGGGTCGTTATCCTGAAGGAGATGATGAGGTTGTCGTGGATCAGTCTTTTGAGAACTATGGGATTAAGCTAGGCGATGCCATTCAGCTCAATGGAAGCGATACAAGTTACAAGATCGTAGGCTTGACTCAAGGAAATAAGTTTTTCACTGAGCCTGTTGTCTTTACGAGTCTGACAACTTATTGGACCTTACAAGGAACCTTGAAAGCCAATCGTTCCGTCTCTGCCTTGGCATTGAAAAATGATATAGAAGTGGCTGGCGATGGACTGAAACAGATTTCCATCCCAAAAATGATATCGAAAATTCCTGGTTACACACCTCAGGTTAATGTGTTTTTAGGGATGATTCTTGCTATGATTGTCATCACAGGCTTGATTGTGGGTATTTTTGTTTATATTATTACCATCCAAAAACTAGGACTTTATGGAATAATGCGAGCTCAGGGAATACAGATCAAAACCATTGTATGGTCTCTTTTCTGTCAAATTTTCCTCCTAGCTGGTATGGGGATTGCTTTAGCCTTGCTTGCTATTGGTGGAGTGATTTTAGTCTTACCAGCTACCTTCTTTTTCTACCCAAGTTGGATAGCCTACTCTGTCCTAAGTTTGGTAATTTGCTTGATGGCCCTTCTAGGTGGTGTCATTTCACTTCCACGCTTGCTAAAGGTGGACCCGATTACTGCAATTGCAGAATGATAAGGAGAATTGTATGACAGCATTGATTGAAATGACTCAAGTTACAAAAACCTACGGGGAAAGAAAGATGAAAGTCGTTGCCCTGCATGAGACGAATTTTCAGCTAAATACGGGAGAGTTCGTAGCTATTGTTGGGCCTTCTGGCTCTGGCAAGACAACCTTTCTAACAACTCTAGGACAACTTCAGGAAGCATCGAGTGGAAAGATTCTAGTAAAGGGGAAGGAAACAGGCAGTTTGACGGAGAAGGAGAAAACAGACCTCCGTTTTAGAGAGTTTGGTTTCATTCTTCAGGCTTCAAACCTAATTCCTTTTCTAACAGTCAAGGAACAGCTGGATTTGATTGACAGACTGGATAAGGGGAAAAATAATAAAAGTGACCGAAAAGAGCTGTTTGACTTGTTGGATTTGGAAAAAGTAAAAGATCATTATCCAAAGGCTTTATCAGGTGGCGAACGTCAACGTGCGGCGATAGCTAGAGCGCTCTATAACAATCCAAGCATTGTGCTTGCAGATGAGCCGACAGCCAGTCTAGACACCGAGCGTGCTTACCAAGTAACGGAGATGCTGGCTGCCATTGCCCATGAACAAGGAAGAGGGGTTGTTATGATTACGCATGATACCCGTCTTCTTGATAAGGTTGATCGTATTTATGTCATGAATGATGGTCACCTAGTTGAAGAAACACATGCATAAAATAGAGTGCATGGTACAAGTTACTGTTCACTTTTTGATTGGGAAAAATAGAAATGAGTTTAACTTTTTGTGAAACTCTCAGTACCCATAGCTGATTTTTGAGAAATGTGGTATAATTTTTCTTATGGAAAAGATTATTATTACAGCAACTGCTGAAAGTATTGAACAAGTTGAACAACTACTCGAAGCTGGCGTAGATCGTATCTATGTTGGTGAGAAAGATTTTGGCCTTCGTCTGCCAACGACTTTTAGTTATGAAGACTTACGCACCATCGCTAAGTTGGTTCATGAAGCAGGCAAGGAATTGATTGTTGCGGTTAATGCCCTCATGCACCAAGATATGATGGACCGAATCAAGCCTTTCCTAGACTTCTTGGAAGAAATCAAAACAGACTACATCACAGTTGGGGATGCAGGTGTTTTTTACGTGGTCAATCGTGATGGCTATTCCTTTAAGACCATTTATGATGCTTCAACCATGGTGACAAGCAGTCGTCAGATTAACTTCTGGGGTCAAAAGGCTGGCGCATCTGAGGCGGTTTTGGCGCGCGAGATTCCATCTGCTGAGCTTTTCAAGATGCCTGAGATTTTGGAAATTCCTGCTGAAGTATTGGTTTATGGTGCTAGTGTCATCCACCATTCTAAGCGTCCGCTCTTACAAAACTACTATAACTTTACACATATCGATGATGAAAAGACACGTAAACGTGATCTCTTCTTAGCAGAACCGAGTGACCCAGAGAGCCATTACTCTATCTTTGAAGACAATCATGGTACCCACATCTTTGCTAACAATGACCTTGATTTGATGACCAAATTGACAGAATTGGTAGAGCATGGTTTTACTCACTGGAAGCTAGAGGGGCTCTATACACCAGGTCAGAATTTTGTAGAAATTGCCAAACTCTTTGTCCAAGCACGCAGCTTGATTCAAGAGGGTAAATTCAGCCATGACCAAGCCTTCTTGTTAGATGAGGAAGTGCGCAAGTTACACCCTAAAAACCGTTTCCTCGACACAGGATTCTATGATTACGATCCTGATATGGTTAAATAGGACACCAAAACCCGAAATAAAAATGTTCGGGTTTTTCCAGTGTATCCATGAAATAAAAACGGATACATGTTATAATAAAAATAGCTCTTTAATGGAGGTGTTTAAGTGGAGAATCTGAAAAAGATGGCAGGTATCAAGGCTGCTGAGTTTGTCAAGGATGGCATGGTAGTTGGACTAGGAACCGGCTCTACTGCCTATTATTTCGTAGAGGAAGTAGGTCGTCGGATTAAGGAAGAAGGTTTGCAGATTACTGCTGTAACGACTTCCAGTGTGACCAGTAAGCAGGCTGAAGGTCTTAACATCCCGCTCAAGTCGATTGATCAAGTGGACTTTGTCGATGTGACGGTTGACGGGGCGGATGAAGTAGATAGCCAGTTTAACGGAATCAAAGGCGGTGGTGGGGCCCTTCTCATGGAGAAGGTTGTTGCAACGCCCTCAAAAGAATACATTTGGGTGGTGGATGAAAGCAAACTGGTAGAGAAACTAGGTGCTTTTAAATTGCCTGTGGAAGTGGTTCAGTATGGCGCAGAACAGGTTTTTCGTCGTTTTGAGCGAGCTGGCTACAAACCAAGTTTCCGTGAAAAAGACGGTCAGCGTTTTGTAACCGATATGCAGAATTTTATCATTGACCTAGCCTTGGATGTCATTGAAGATCCAATTGCCTTTGGGCAAGAATTGGACCATATCGTTGGTGTCGTAGAGCACGGTTTATTCAACCAAATGGTGGATAAGGTCATCGTTGCTGGACGAGACGGGGTTCAGATTTTAACTTCAACAAAAGGAAAATAGAAAATAAAAGGAGGCACACTATGTCAAAATTTAATCGTATTCACTTGGTAGTACTGGATTCTGTAGGAATCGGTGCGGCACCAGATGCCAATAACTTTGTCAATGCAGGGGTTCCAGACGGAGCTTCTGACACACTGGGACACATTTCAAAAACAGTTGGTTTGAATGTGCCAAACATGGCTAAAATCGGCCTAGGAAATATTCCTCGCGAAACACCGCTGAAGACTGTACCAGCTGAAAGCAATCCAACAGGTTATGCAACGAAATTGGAAGAAGTATCACTTGGTAAGGATACCATGACTGGACACTGGGAAATCATGGGACTCAATATTACCGAGCCTTTCGATACTTTCTGGAACGGATTCCCAGAAGAAATCTTGACAAAAATCGAAGAATTCTCAGGACGCAAGGTCATTCGTGAAGCCAACAAACCTTACTCAGGTACAGCTGTTATCGATGACTTTGGACCACGTCAGATGGAAACTGGGGAGTTGATTATCTATACTTCAGCAGATCCTGTTTTGCAGATTGCTGCCCATGAAGACATCATCCCTTTGGATGAATTGTACCGTATTTGTGAATACGCTCGTTCGATTACCCTTGAGCGTCCTGCCCTTCTAGGTCGTATCATTGCTCGTCCATATGTTGGTGAGCCTGGTAACTTCACTCGTACAGCAAATCGTCGTGACTTGGCCGTTTCTCCATTTGCACCAACTGTTTTGGATAAATTGAACGAAGCAGGCATCGATACTTACGCTGTTGGAAAAATCAACGATATCTTTAACGGAGCTGGTATCAATCATGACATGGGTCACAACAAGTCAAACAGCCACGGAATTGATACATTATTGAAGACCATGGGACTTGCTGAGTTTGAAAAAGGATTCTCCTTCACAAACTTGGTTGACTTTGATGCCCTTTACGGCCACCGCCGCAATGCTCATGGTTACCGTGATTGCTTGCATGAGTTTGATGAACGCTTGCCTGAAATTATCGCAGCCATGAGAGAGAATGACCTTCTCTTGATTACAGCGGACCATGGAAATGACCCAACCTATGCAGGAACAGACCATACTCGTGAATATATCCCACTTTTAGCTTACAGCCCTAGCTTTAAAGGAAATGGTGTCATTCCAGTTGGACATTTTGCAGATATCTCAGCGACTGTTGCCGATAACTTTGGTGTTGAAACTGCCATGATTGGGGAAAGTTTCTTAGATAAATTGGTATAAGATGACGCGCTATGCTTTACTGGTTAGGGGCATTAATGTCGGTGGGAAAAATAAGGTTGTCATGGCGCAACTTCGTCAAGAACTGACAGAGTTGGGACTGGAAAAGGTTGAAACCTACATCAACAGTGGCAATATTTTCTTTACTTCGAGAGTTCTCAAAGACCAATTGGTTGAAAAGTTAGAGGCTTTCTTTGCAGTCCATTATCCATTTATTCAGAGCTTTTCTTTGCTGAGTCAGGAAGATTATGAAGAAGAGCTGAAGAATCTGCCAGATTGGTGGACCAAAGATTTGGCACGAAAAGATGTCCTCTTTTACACGGAGGGCTTGGATGTGGCTCAAGTCATTGAGACAGTTGAAAGTTTGGAACTGAAAGATGAAGTGGTTCATTTTGGAAGACTTGGGATGTTCTGGGGGAAATTCTCTGAAGAAACCTACTGTGCAACTGCCTATCACAAGTACTTGCTCAAGATGCCTTTTTATAGCAACATCACCATTCGCAACGCAAAAACCTTTGATAAAATAGGTCAAATGCTAAAAAATAATAAAGGAGATGTATAATGACATTTTTAGATAAGATCAAGGAAACAGCTGCTTTCCTGAAAGATAAAGGAATCCAAGCTCCCGAGTTTGGTCTAATTCTTGGATCAGGACTTGGAGAATTGGCAGAAGAAATCGAAAATCCAGTTGTAGTAGATTATGCAGACATTCCAAACTGGGGCCGTTCGACAGTAGTTGGTCACGCTGGTAAATTGGTATATGGTGACCTTGCAGGTCGAAAAGTCTTGGCTCTTCAAGGTCGTTTCCATTTCTACGAGGGAAATCCTCTTGAAGTCGTGACTTTCCCAGTACGTGTGATGAAAGTTCTCGGATGTGAAGGTGTCATTGTAACCAATGCAGCTGGAGGTATTGGATTTGGTCCTGGTACCTTGATGGCTATCTCAGACCATATCAATATGACGGGGCAAAACCCATTGATGGGTGAAAACTTGGATGATTTTGGTCCACGTTTCCCTGATATGTCAAAAGCCTACACACCAGAATACCGTGCTACTGCCCATGAAGTGGCTAAAAAACTCGGTATCAAGCTTGATGAAGGTGTCTATATCGGTGTAACCGGTCCGACTTATGAAACACCTGCAGAAATTCGCGCCTATAAGACACTGGGAGCAGATGCAGTTGGTATGTCCACTGTTCCTGAAGTGATTGTGGCCGCTCACTCAGGCTTGAAAGTTCTCGGTATTTCATGTATTACTAACCATGCTGCAGGTTTCCAAGAAGAACTCAACCACGAGGAAGTTGTGGAAGTGACCGAACGTGTTAAAGGTGACTTCAAAGGTTTGGTTAAAGCTATTCTTGCTGAACTCTAATCCTATGAAAGCACGACTCCAAAGCCTGCCTTACGGACTGAGGCTACTTCTAGCCGCTCTATCATTGGGAATAGGGACGGGTCTGGTTGGAATTGCTTGCCATTATTTACTAGAAAGTGTGCAATGGCTGGCCTTTGGCCAAACTAGTTCGGATTTGCTCCAGCAATTTCAAGAAGCTGGGGATCTCCGTAGATTCCTCGTTCTGTGTGTGACAGGGGTCTTGGCAGCTGGCTTCTGGTATGTCCTGCAAAGGCGCCATAAGATTTTGTCTATTCGTCAGCAAATTATATTAGCTGGAGACAGGGAGCCAGCGCTCTTAGCCCACCTCTTACATGCAGGTATGCAGGTTGCGATTGTCGGAGCAGGCGCATCGGTCGGAAAAGAAGGAGCACCACGTGAGGTTGGGGCTCTTCTAGCTGGTCGCTTGTCGAAGGGATTCTCTCTAACTCTCAAAGAACGAAAGGTGTTGGTTGCCTGTGGAGCAGGAGCTGGTCTAGCTGCGGTCTATCAGGTTCCCTTTGCTAGTAGTTTGTTTGTCTTTGAGACCTTAGGACTTACCTATAGTTGGCAGAACTTTTTGCTGGTTTTGGCTAGTACTTATCTGGCAACCTGGGTGGCTCAGCCCATTGTTGGTCAGGATGCTATTTATCACCTATCTGCGGTCTCATGGTCGGTCAGCGGTTTCTTACAAGCTATTCTGATTGCGTTATTGGTCACTCCTCTAGCACTGGTTTTTCGATCCTTAGCCAAGCAGGCTAATCGTAAACGGCGCAAGGATGAGACGATCCTTTGGGCTCTTCCTCTAGCCTTTCTAGTGTTGGGGAGCCTTGTATCCTTTTTCCCTATCTTTATGGGAAATGGTCAGGTACTAGCGCAAGCCTTGTTATCTCACCAGCCGGTTCCCTATCTTCCACTGGCTCTTGTAATGAAGGGGCTTCTGGTTTATCTCCTCTTACGCAATGGTGCCTATGGGGGAACCTTGACACCATCATTTGCCTTGGGGATTGGGTCTGGTTACTTAGTGACCTTGCTTTTGACAGTAGTTGGCGTCCATCTGAATCCAGCTCTAGGAATGCTACTAGGAGCAACAGTCTTTTTAGGGACGACCTTACATGCTCCTCTAACGGCTATTGCCCTAAGCCTTGGATTTACAGGTCGGGATTGGAGTTTGACAATACCGCTTGTACTAGCGGCAGGAATGTCTTATGTGATTCGAAAGAGATGGGAGAGAGGACAATGAAGGTACATTTTGTACTGCATGAAACCTTTGAGGTTCCGGGTGCTTATCTAAAATGGGCTATAGAACGAGGTCATCAAATTACATCAACAAAGGTTTATGAAAAAGAACCTCTTCCTGAAACAATTGACGGGATTGATTTTCTGATTGTCATGGGTGGTCCTCAATCACCTGATGAGGATAGAGAAAACTTCCCATACTATGATCCAAAGGCTGAGCTTGCTTTTATGAAAGAAGCGATTGCTGCAGATATCTATATTGTTGGTGTCTGTCTTGGTGCGCAACTCCTATCTGTTGCCTATGGTGCGAAGTATGAACATAGTCCAGAGCGCGAGATCGGCGTTTATCCTGTGACATTGACGATGCAAGGTCTAACAGATCCTCATGTCAGCTTGTTCGGAAAAAACATAGAAACCGGCCACTGGCACGGTGATATGCCAGGGCTGACAGAGGATGCTGTCGTCTTGGCGACCAGTCAAGGTTGTCCACGCCAAATTATTCGCTTCAGTCCAAAACATTATGCCTTTCAGGCTCATTTGGAATTTGATCCTGAAGCAGTAGAACTCTTAATTACTGCGGATGGTGAGGAGAAATTAAGAGAGCAAAGTGAAAAGTTGCCTTTTGTTCAAACACCAGAAGAATTACGTGGAAACGATTATTCTGAAATGAATGCAAAACTGTATGCATTTTTAGATTCATTGGTAAACTAGGAATTACAGAAAGGCAGAGTATCTGAGTTATAGTCAAACTCGGGCTAATTGTTCTGTGAAATATTTAAATTTAAAATCAAGAAAGAAAGGAATTGACCCCACTGCTTTTTGACGGGTTTGGTATCCTTTTGACTATCACATTTAGAATAAAGAAAGGTAGAGTGAAGTGTTCTGATTTGAACACGAGCGGAAAACTCGGAAAATAGATAATCTGATTGAGAAATCAGGATTTCTCGTCAGATTCCTAATTTTCAGTCGTTTTCTTGTCGCTCTTTGTATCATAAATTATGTCTATCCATATTGCTGCTAAGCAGGGTGAAATTGCTGATAAAATTCTTCTTCCGGGGGATCCTCTTCGTGCGAAATTTATTGCGGAGAACTTCCTTGAAGATGCTGTTTGTTTTAACGAAGTGCGTAACATGTTTGGCTACACTGGTACGTACAAGGGTCACCATGTATCTGTCATGGGAACTGGGATGGGAATGCCATCGATTTCTATCTATGCGCGTGAGTTGATTGTGGATTACGGTGTAAAGAAATTGATCCGCGTGGGAACTGCTGGTTCTTTGAATGAAGATGTCCATGTCCGTGAATTGGTTTTGGCGCAAGCAGCTGCAACCAACTCAAACATCATCCGCAACGACTGGCCACAGTATGATTTCCCACAAATCGCTAGCTTTGATTTGCTAGACAAGGCCTACCATATTGCAAAAGAACACGGTATGACCACCCACGTTGGGAACGTCTTGTCATCAGATGTCTTTTACTCAAACTACTTTGAAAAGAACATCGAGCTTGGTAAATGGGGAGTTAAGGCTGTGGAAATGGAAGCAGCAGCTCTTTACTATCTTGCTGCCCAACATCACGTTGATGCACTTGCTATCATGACCATTTCTGATAGCTTGGTCAATCCAGATGAAGATACCACTGCAGAAGAACGCCAAAATACCTTCACTGATATGATGAAGGTTGGATTGGAAACCTTGATTGCAGAGTAATCAGAGAATAGATTTTCAATTACATTAGTTACAAGAACTGTTGTAAGTGATTTATTTTCAATATCTAAGCAATGATAAAGAAAGAGTTGAAAATCCAACTATTGATTTTCAACTTTTTTAGAACTCAGCTTAAGGAGAGATGTGATGGATAAAATAGAACTATTACAAGATTTGATTGATAAAAGCCACAGAATAGTCTTTTTCGGAGGGGCAGGAGTGTCAACCGAGTCTAATATCCCAGATTTTCGTAGTTCAGATGGTGTTTATAGTCATCAGTTAGGCCGTCATTTTACGGCAGAGCAACTCGTTTCTCGGACCATGTTTGAGCGCTATCCAGAAGATTTTTTTGACTTTTATAAGAAATACCTGATTTATCCAGAAGCCAAGCCTAATGCTGCTCATACTTATCTAGCTGCTTTGGAAAAGACAGGCAAGCTAAAGGCTGTTGTGACACAAAATATTGATAGTCTTCATGAAATGGCTGGCTCCCAAAAGATCTTTAAATTGCATGGGAGTGCGGACCGGAATTACTGCTTAGGTTGTCAACGTTTCTATGACTTAACTGCTTTTCTTGCCCTCGAGGGACCTGTTCCCCACTGCCTAGACTGTGGCAAGGTGGTCAAGCCTGACGTGACCTTGTATGAAGAATCACTTGACATGGATGTCTTTAGCCAAGCTGCACAAGCTATTCGGCAAGCTGACTTGCTGATTATTGGTGGGACTTCCTTGGTTGTTTATCCTGCAGCTAGCCTAGTAAACTATTTTTCTGGGACAAATCTGGTCGTTATCAATAAAACCAGTACTCCACAAGACAGCCAGGCTACATTGGTCATTGAAGGCAAGATAGGAGAAGTCTTTTCGAAATTGAGACAATAAAAGAATTTTAGAAGATAGCAACAAAACCTTGTTACTTGAAAGAGAAAACTAACTCATTTATTGACCACTATCTCGCTCTTTAAGAGTTATTAAAAACTGGCTGAGAAAATCAAAACACCTTCACTGATATGATGAAGGTTGGTTTGGAAACCTTGATTGCAGAGTAATTGTAAACGAAAATCCTGATTTCAATTGGAATCAGGATTTTTTCATAGATGCGATTTTTTCTGGGTCTGGTGTAACGCGGAGGGTCTTTTGCCCTGTGTAGGTTACAAAGCCAGGTTTGCCACCAGTTGGTTTATTGAGTTTTTTCACTTCAATCATATCTACCTGAACTAGATTTGACAAGCGCCCTTTGGAAAAGTAGGCTGCTAGTTCGGCCGCATCTGTCTTAACTTCGTCAGAAGGATTGAGATTTCCTGAGATGACGACGTGGCTTCCAGGGATGTCCTTGGCATGGAACCAAAGTTCCTCCTTGCGGGCCATTTTAAAGGTCAATTCCTCATTTTGAAGATTGTTTCGACCGACATAGATGATAGTTTTGCCATCACTCGCCAGATACTGTTCTGGTTTTTTGCGTTTCTGAATTTTTTCACGTTGGCGTCTACGGATAAATCCTGTTTGGATCAATTCTTCACGGATTTCAGCGATTTCCTCCAGTCCAGCTTGGTTGAGGACGGTTTCCACGCTTTCTAGATAGAGAATGGTAGCCTTGGTTTCTTCGATTAGCTCAGTCAGGTATTTGACAGCTTCTTTAAGTTTCTGATAGCGTTTAAAGTAGCGTTGGGCATTCTGGCTGGGAGTTAGTGCCTTATCAAGAGCAATGGTGATAGGCTGATTCGTGTAGTAATTATCCAAGACTACCTGGTCTTGGTCATTCGGAACTTGGTGGAGGAAGGTTGTCAACAATTCTCCTTTTTGGCGAAATTCCTCAGCATTGTCTGTCGCTAGTAACTCTTTTTCTTGTTTTTTAAGCTTATGGCGATTTTTTTGAAGCTCATTTTCAACACGACGAATGAGTTCACTGGCTTGCTGTTTAACGCGGTCGCGCTCGGCCTTATCCTTATAATAGGTATCCAGAAGATCAGAAAGACTGGTAAAAGGCTCTCCCACCAGATTTACAAAAGGAACTGGACTAAAAGAAGTCTCCGTTAGGAAAGGTTTGGTTTCTTGCCTGAAGAAGTTTCGGAAAGTAGACAGTTTATCACTGACCAAGAGCCTTTCCAATTCAGTTGCCGTATCGCGTCCTAGCCCTTGAAAGAGGCTTTGAAGATTTTTTGCCGTTAGTTCATTGGTTTGCAAGATTTCAAAGAGTTTTTCATCCTTGACAGTGAAAGGATTGAGAGACTCGGTACTTGGGGGAGCGATATAGGTCGATCCGGGGAGCAAGGTGCGGTAGCTATTTTGTGAAAAGCCGACATGTTTAATCACTTCGAGAATCTTATGACTGCTTTTATCAACTAGAAGGATATTGCTGTGTTTTCCCATAATTTCGATAATGAGAGTCGCCTGGATATGATCCCCAATCTCATTTTTATTGGAAACGGTGATTTCTACGATACGGTCATTTTCGATTTGCTCGATGAACTCAATTACCGCACCCTGTAAATACTTCCTCAAAACCATGATAAAAGTAGAAGGTTGGGCTGGATTTTCAAAAGTCGTTTGGGTCAGTTGGATGCGTCCAAAAACGGGATGAGCAGAGAGGAGCAAGCGATGGCTTTGGCGATTGCTGCGGATTTGCAAGACCAACTCTTGTTCAAAAGGTTGATTGATTTTCTGGATGCGACCATTGACTAACTCTCTTCGCAATTCCTCAATCATGTGGTGTAAAAAAAATCCGTCAAATGACATCGTTCTCTCCTTGTGATTGTATTCCATAGTATTATATCAAAAAGGTAGAATAAAATCATGGAAATATGGTATAATAAAGCCAAGTAAAGAGAATCGAGAAGTACATGTATATTGAAATGGTAGATGAAACTGGTCAAGTTTCACAAGAAATCTTGCAACAGACCCAAGAAATTTTGGAATTTGCAGCCCAAAAAATAGGAAAAGAAGACAAGGAGATGGCAGTTACTTTTGTGACCAATGAGCGTAGTCACGAACTCAACCTCGAGTACCGTGATACGGATCGTCCGACGGATGTCATCAGCCTTGAGTATAAGCCAGAGTTGGATATTGCCTTTGACGAAGAGGATTTGCTTGAAAATCCTGAATTGGCAGAGATGATGTCTGAGTTTGATGCCTATATTGGGGAATTGTTTATCTCTATCGATAAAGCGCATGAGCAGGCTGAGGAATACGGTCACAGCTTTGAGCGTGAGATGGGCTTCTTGGCAGTACACGGCTTTTTACATATTAACGGCTATGATCACTACACTCCGGAAGAAGAAGCGGAGATGTTCGGTTTACAAGAAGAAATTTTAACAGCCTATGGACTCACAAGACAATAAACGAAAATGGAAAAATCGTGACCTGGTATCCAGTTTAGAATTTGCCCTTACAGGAATTCTGACTGCGATCAAAGAAGAACGCAATATGCGAAAACATGCAGTGACAGCCCTTGTGGTTATCCTTGCAGGTTTTGTTTTTCAGGTGTCACGAATCGAATGGCTCTTTCTCCTAATGAGCATTTTCTTGGTAGTGGCCTTTGAGATTATGAACTCCGCTATCGAAAATGTGGTGGATCTAGCCAGTCATTACCACTTTTCTATGTTGGCAAAGAAAGCCAAGGACATGGCAGCAGGTGCCGTGCTGGTGGTCTCTCTTTTTGCTGCGGTAACAGGTGCACTTATCTTTCTCCCACGCATTTGGGATATACTATTTTAAACAGTAAGAGGAAATTATGACATTTAAATCAGGCTTTGTAGCCATTTTAGGACGTCCCAATGTTGGGAAGTCAACCTTTTTGAATCACGTCATGGGGCAAAAGATTGCCATTATGAGTGACAAGGCGCAGACAACGCGCAATAAAATCATGGGGATTTACACCACGGATAAGGAGCAAATCGTCTTTATTGACACACCAGGAATTCACAAGCCTAAAACAGCTCTTGGGGATTTCATGGTGGAATCAGCCTACAGCACCCTTCGTGAAGTAGACACTGTTCTCTTCATGGTGCCAGCTGATGAGCCACGTGGTAAGGGGGACGATATGATTATCGAGCGTCTCAAGGCTGCCAAGGTTCCTGTGATTCTGGTGGTGAATAAGATTGACAAGGTGCACCCAGATCAGCTCTTGGCTCAGATTGATGACTTCCGTAATCAGATGGACTTTAAGGAAATTGTTCCGATCTCAGCCCTTCAAGGAAATAACGTTTCTCATCTAATCGATATTCTGAGTGAAAATTTAGAGGAAGGTTTCCAGTATTTCCCAGCTGATCAAATCACTGACCACCCTGAGCGTTTCTTGGTTTCAGAAATGATTCGTGAGAAAGTCTTGCACCTAACTCGAGAAGAGATTCCTCATTCAGTTGCTGTAGTGGTTGACTCTATGAAGCGGGACGAAGAGACAGACAAGGTTCATATCCGTGCAACCATCATGGTCGAGCGTGATAGTCAAAAAGGGATTATCATTGGTAAAGGTGGCGCTATGCTCAAGAAAATTGGGACCATGGCCCGTCGTGATATCGAACTCATGCTAGGGGACAAGGTTTTCCTAGAAACTTGGGTCAAGGTCAAGAAAAACTGGCGTGATAAAAAGCTAGATTTGGCTGACTTTGGCTATAATGAAAAAGAATATTAAGTAGAGGTGGGCACATGCCTGCTTCTTGTTTTTACAGAAGGAGGAACTATGCCTGAATTACCAGAGGTTGAAACGGTTCGTCGTGGCTTAGGAAAATTGATTCTGGGTAAGAGGATTTCGAGTGTAGAAATTCGCTATCCCAAGATGATTAAGACGGATTTGGAAGAGTTTCAAAGGGAATTACCTGGTCAGATTATCGAGTCAATGGGACGTCGTGGAAAATATCTACTTTTTTATCTAACAGACAAGGTATTGATTTCCCATCTGCGGATGGAGGGAAAGTATTATTATTATCCTGACCAGGTTCCTGAACGCAAGCACGCCCATGTTTTCTTCCAGTTTGAGGACGGTGGAACGCTTGTTTATGAGGATGTACGCAAGTTTGGTACTATGGAACTCTTGGCTCCTGACCTTTTGGATGCCTACTTTATTTCTAAGAAACTAGGGCCTGAACCAAGAGAGCAGGACTTCGATTTGCAGGTCTTTCAAGCTGCCCTAGCCAGGTCTAAAAAGCCTATCAAATCCCATCTACTAGACCAGACCTTGGTAGCTGGCCTTGGCAATATCTATGTGGATGAGGTCCTCTGGCGAGCTCAGGTTCATCCAGCTAGACCTTCCCAAACTTTGACGGCAGAAGAAGCGTCAGCTATTCATGACCAGACCATTGCTGTTTTGGGACAGGCAGTTGAAAAGGGCGGTTCTACCATTCGGACCTATACCAATGCTTTTGGGGAAGACGGAACCATGCAGGACTTCCATCAGGTCTATGATAAGACTGGACAAGCATGTTCGCGCTGTGGTACAGTGATTGAGAAATTCCAGCTCGGTGGACGTGGAACTCATTTTTGTCCTCAGTGTCAAAGGAGGGGCTGATGGGAAAAATTATCGGAATCACAGGAGGAATTGCCTCAGGTAAGTCAACTGTGACAAATTTCCTAAGAGAGAAAGGCTTTCAAGTGGTGGATGCTGACGCAGTCGTCCACCAGCTACAAAAACCTGGAGGGCGCCTTTATCAGGTCTTAGTTCAGCACTTTGGACAAAAAATAATCCTTGAAAATGGAGAACTCAATCGCCCTCTCCTGGCTAGTCTCATCTTTTCAAATCCTGAGGAGCAGGAATGGTCTAAACAAACCCAAGGAGAGATTATTCGTGACGAATTGGCTGCATTGCGAGACCAGTTAGCTCAGACAGAAACGATTTTTTTCATGGATATTCCCCTGCTTTTTGAACAGGACTACAGCGCTTGGTTTGATGAAACGTGGCTGGTCTATGTGGACCGTGATGTTCAGGTGGAACGTTTCATGAAACGGGATTATCTTTCTATGGAAGTAGCTGAGTCCCGTTTGGCAGCCCAGTGGCCTTTAGAAGAAAAGAAAAAATTAGCGAGTCATATATTAGATAACAATGGCAGTCGTAATCAGCTTGTGAGTCAAGTAGTGAAGTTACTTGAAGGAGGCGATAGCTGTGCAAGAGATTAGTTGGAAAGAGAATCTTCGTGTCGCCTGGTTTGGTAGTTTTCTAACGGGAGCTAGTATTTCCCTGGTCGTTCCTTTCATGCCTATCTTTGTAGAGCAGTTGGGAATTGAAGGGGATCAAGTTGCTTTTTATGCTGGATTAGCCATCTCAGTTTCGGCTGTTTCAGCAGCTCTAGTTTCTCCCATCTGGGGTACTCTTGCTGACAAATATGGTCGAAAGCCCATGATGATTCGAGCAGGTCTTGCCATGACCATTACCATGGGAGGTTTGGCCTTTGTACCCAATATCTATTGGCTACTCTTTCTGCGCTTGCTCAATGGCGTATTTACAGGTTTCGTACCGAATGCGACAGCTTTAATAGCCAGCCAAGTCCCCAAGGATAAGTCTGGCTATGCTTTGGGGACTTTATCAACTGGAGTAGTAGCTGGAACCCTAACCGGCCCCTTTGTAGGTGGCTTGATTGCTGAAATTTTTGGTATTCGCAATGTCTTTTTATTGGTGGGTGCTTTCCTATTTTTAGCTGCAATCCTAACCATTTTCTTTATCAAGGAAGATTTTCGACCAGTGGCTAAGGAGAAGGCAATACCAACAAAAGAGTTGTTTAGTTCTATTAAACACTCTCATCTTTTGATTAATTTGTTTTTAACCAGCTTTGTCATTCAATTTTCAGCTCAATCAATTGGTCCCATTCTAGCTCTCTATGTGCGGGACTTAGGGCAGACTGAAAATCTCCTCTTTGTATCAGGATTAATCGTATCCAGCATGGGATTTTCTAGCATGATGAGTGCAGGAATTCTAGGAAAACTTGGCGATAAGGTAGGGAATCATAGATTGTTAGTTGCAGCGCAGATTTATTCCGTCATCATTTACCTTCTTTGTGCCCATGCAACCAGCCCCCTTCAACTTGGCTTGTATCGTTTTCTCTTTGGTTTGGGAACAGGTGCTCTCATACCAGGTGTCAATGCCCTTCTCAGCAAAATGACTCCAAAATCAGGTATTTCAAGGATTTTCGCCTTCAACCAAGTCTTTTTTTACCTTGGTGGAGTGATCGGACCTATGGCGGGATCCGCAGTTGCAGGATATTTGGGCTACCATGCTGTCTTTTATGCGACAGCAGCCTGTGTGGCTTTCAGTTGTTTATGTAACTTAGTGCAATTTAGATCATTATTAAAAGTAAAGGAAATCTAGTGCGAGTAAAAATCAATCTCAAGTGCTCCTCTTGTGGAAGCATGAATTATCTAACCAGTAAGAACTCCAAAACTCATCCTGACAAGATTGAGGTTTTAAAGTATTGTCCCAAGGAAAGAAAAGTAACTTTACATCTTGAATCTAAGTAGATTTTATGGTAAAATAATAGGGATTTTAAGGAGTTTGATATGTATAACCTATTATTAACCATTTTATTAGTATTATCTGTTGTGATTGTGATTGCGATTTTCATGCAGCCAACTAAGAACCAATCCAGCAATGTATTTGATGCCAGCTCAGGTGATTTGTTTGAACGTAGTAAAGCGCGTGGTTTTGAAGCTGTGATGCAACGTTTGACAGGTATTTTAGTCTTTTTCTGGCTAGCCATTGCCTTAGCATTGACAGTATTATCAAGTAGATAAGAAATGGGCAGGACTAGGTCTTTGCCTATTTTTATTTTTATACTCTTCAAAAATCAAATTCAAACCACGTCAGCGTTGGCTTGTCGTACTCCAGTACTGCCTGCGCCTAGCTTTCTAGTTTGCTCTTTGATTTTTATTGAGTATTAAATGATGTTTGAGAAGGTCTTACAGTAAAAGAAAATTAAAAAATCTAGAAAGAAAACATGAAAGATAAAATTAAAGAATATTTGCAAGAGAAGGGGCGAGTGACGGTAAATGACCTAGCTCAGGCTCTCGGAAAGGATGGATCCAAGGATTTCCGTGAGTTGATTAAAACCCTGTCTCTGATGGAAAGAAAGCACCAGATTCGATTTGGAGAAGATGGAAGCCTTACCTTGGATCAGAAGAAGAAACATGAAATCACCCTCAAAGGGATTTTTCATGCCCATAAAAACGGCTTTGGCTTTGTTAGTCTAGAAGGCGAAGAGGACGACCTTTTTGTAGGAAAAAACGATGTCAACTATGCTATTGATGGTGATACCGTTGAGGTCGTTATCAAGAAAGTCGCTGATCGTAACAAGGGAACAGCAGCAGAAGCCAAGATTATCGATATCCTAGAGCATAGTCTGACGACAGTTGTCGGGCAAATCGTTCTAGATCAGGAAAAGCCCAAGTATGCCGGCTATATCCGTTCAAAAAATCAGAAAATCAGCCAGCCAATTTATGTTAAGAAACCAGCTCTTAAACTCGAGGGAACGGAAGTTCTCAAGGTCTTTATTGACAAATACCCAAGTAAGAAACATGATTTCTTTGTTGCTAGTGTGTTGGACGTGGTGGGACACTCGACTGATGCTGGGATTGATGTCCTTGAAGTCTTGGAATCCATGGATATTGTCTCAGAATTCCCGGAAGCTGCTCTCAAGGAGGCTGAAAGTGTGCCGAATGCTCCATCAGAGAAGGATATGGAAGGTCGTCTTGATTTAAGAGATGAGCTTACTTTTACCATTGACGGAGCGGATGCCAAGGACTTGGACGACGCAGTTCACATCAAGCCTTTGAAAAATGGCAATATCGAACTCGGAGTTCACATAGCCGATGTTTCCTATTATGTGACAGAGGGTTCTGCACTTGACAAGGAAGCCCTTAACCGCGCGACTTCTGTCTATGTGACAGATCGAGTGGTGCCAATGCTTCCAGAGCGTTTGTCAAATGGCATCTGCTCTCTCAATCCTCAAGTAGATCGCTTGACCCAGTCTGCCATTATGGAAATTGATAAACATGGTCGTGTAGTCAACTACACCATCACCCAAACGGTTATCAAGACTAGTTTTCGTATGACCTATAGCGCTGTTAATGACATCCTAGCTGGAGATGAGGAAAAGAGACAAGAGTTTAAGAAAATTGTTCCTAGTATCGAACTTATGGCCAAGCTTCATGAAACTCTAGAAAGCATGCGTGAGAAACGTGGAGCTCTCAATTTTGATACCAGTGAAGCTAAGATCTTAGTGGATAAAAAAGGCAAGCCTGTGGATATTGTCCTTCGTCAGCGTGGTGTTGCTGAGCGGATGATTGAGTCCTTCATGTTGATAGCCAACGAAACGGTTGCCGAGCACTTCAGTAAACTAGAGTTGCCTTTTATCTATCGGATTCACGAGGAGCCTAAGGCTGAAAAAGTACAGAAGTTTATTGATTACGCTTCGAGCTTTGGTTTGCGAATTTATGGGACTGCCAGTGAGATTAGCCAGGAGGCCCTTCAAGATATCATGCGTGCTGTTGAGGGAGAGCCCTATGCGGATGTATTATCCATGATGCTTCTCCGTTCCATGCAACAGGCTCGTTATTCAGAGCACAATCATGGTCACTATGGTCTTGCTGCTAACTATTATACTCACTTTACCAGCCCCATTCGCCGTTATCCAGACCTTCTAGTCCACCGCATGATTCGGGACTATGGTCGTTCTAAGGAAATTGCCGAGCATTTTGAGCAAGTGATTCCAGAGATTGCGACCCAGTCTTCCAACCGTGAACGTCGTGCCATCGAGGCAGAGCGTGAAGTCGAAGCCATAAAAAAGGCTGAGTACATGGAAGAATACGTGGGTGAAGAGTACGATGCGGTTGTGTCTAGCATCGTCAAATTCGGTCTTTTTGTCGAATTGCCAAATACAGTTGAAGGCTTGATTCACATCACCAATTTGCCTGAATTTTATCATTTCAATGAGCGTGACTTGACCCTCCGTGGGGAGAAATCAGGCACAACCTTCCGTGTAGGGCAACAGATTCGTATTCGGGTTGAAAGAGCGGATAAGATGACGGGCGAGATTGACTTCTCTTATATCCCAAGTGAGTTTGATGTCATCGAAAAAGGCTTGAAGCAAGCTGGGCGCAAAGACAGAGGTCGTGGTTCAAGTCGTCGTTCAGATAAGAAGGAAGACAAGAGAAAATCAGGGCGCTCAAATGATAAGCACAAGCATTCACAAAAAGATAAAAAGAAAAAAGGCAAGAAACCTTTTTACAAAGAAGTAGCTAAGAAAGGAGACAAGCATGGCAAAAGGCGAGGGAAAGGTCGTCGCACAAAATAAAAAAGCGCACCACGACTATACAATCGTAGATACGCTAGAGGCAGGAATGGTCCTGACGGGAACGGAAATCAAGAGTGTACGAGCGGCTCGAATCAATCTCAAGGACGGTTTTGCCCAAGTAAAAAATGGGGAAGTCTGGCTGAGCAATGTTCATATTGCCCCTTACGAAGAGGGCAATATCTGGAACCAGGAACCGGAACGCCGTCGCAAACTTCTGCTCCATAAGAAGCAAATTCAAAAATTGGAACAAGAGACCAAAGGGACAGGAATGACCCTTGTTCCCCTTAAAGTCTATATCAAAGATGGTTATGCTAAACTCCTTTTAGGACTTGCTAAAGGGAAACATGACTATGACAAACGGGAGTCGATCAAGCGTCGTGAACAAAACCGCGACATCGCGCGTGTCATGAAAGCTGTCAACCAGCGTTAAGAAGAGGAAGTAAAATGGAAAAATTAATTGCCTATAAACGGATGCCCTTGTGGAATAAACAAACCATGCCTGAAGCTGTCCAGCAAAAGCACAATACTAAAGTCGGCACTTGGGGAAAAATTACTGTCTTGAAGGGTGCTCTCAAGTTTATTGAGCTGACAGAAGATGGTGAGGTTCTTGCTGAGCATCTCTTTGAGGCAGGAGCAGACAACCCTATGGCACAACCACAAGCATGGCACCGAGTAGAGGCCGCAACAGACGATGTAGAATGGTACTTGGAATTTTATTGTAAACCTGAGGATTATTTTCCTAAGAAATACAATACCAATCCAGTCCATTCAGAGGTCCTAGAAGCCATGCAAACGGTGAAACCAGGAAGAGCCTTGGATTTGGGTTGTGGTCAGGGTCGTAATTCCCTCTTTCTAGCCCAGCAAGGTTTTGATGTGACAGCTGTGGATCAAAATGAATTGTCCCTTGAAATCTTGCAAAGCATTGTGGAACAAGAGGATCTAGACATGCCTGTTGGTCTTTACGATATCAATTCAGCCAGTGTTAGCCAAGACTATGATTTCATCGTTTCAACAGTTGTTCTGATGTTCCTACAAGCGGACCGCATTCCAGCTATCATCCAAAATATGCAGGAGCACACCACGGTTGGTGGCTATAACCTTATCGTCTGTGCCATGGATACAGAGGATTATCCTTGCTCAGTCAACTTCCCATTCACTTTTAAAGAAGGGGAGTTGGCGGACTACTACAAAGATTGGGAGTTGGTCAAGTACAATGAAAATCCAGGACAGCTGCACCGTCGTGATGAAAATGGCAATCGCATTCAACTACGCTTTGCGACCATGTTAGCCAAAAAAGTTAAGTAAATCAAACTTAACCCAGCGAATAGAAATCACTTTGCAAGGTTTCTATTCGTTTTTATTTGCGTTGGTTGATTGGGACTAGCAGGTTTTATGCTATACTAGAAGTAGGAAATGTGATTAGTAGAACTGTGTTGCTGATACTCTCAGCGCAAGAAAGTCTTTATGATGGAGGTGGTCGAATGGCGAGTCTTTTGGTGGAATTGTATGATCGGCATGTATTGGAAAAGAATGTCTACCAAGCCTTTATCAGTGATTGTGACGAGATTCTCTTCCTTTCTTTGACGAAAATAAGCAATGAAGAGAAAGTCTCTCTCCGTCAGTTTATCATGGAAGAGGTGCCTCATATCCAACGAGTGACCTTTCGTCAGCTCTCCTTAGAACAACTAGTGGACCAGTTAGATTATTGCCTAGCAGGTTACGACCAAGTCCTTCTCGATGTTTTTGGTGGGGATTCGCTACTAGCCTTATCTCTCTATCAATATGGCTTGGATCGCCACCTCCCCATCGTTGCCATGGATGTCGAGCGAGGAAAACAATACAAGTGGGTAGCCGGTCAGTTAGAAAAAGAAGACTTGGACATTCCAACCCTAAGCATCCAACAGTTGATAGCCTTGCGTGGTGGAAAAATGCTCAAATCCAAACGCCCTATCCACTCAGTTCAGCAAATTACTGCCATTAAAAAACTAGCCAGCTCTGCTATTGCCAATCCCGCCCATTGGTACCAAGTGACCCAATTTTTCTCTTTAGCTAAGACCAATGACCTTCATGCTGAGACCAAAAAGATACTGGAAAACAACGGCAAGTATTATTACTATCCAGAATCCCTTATTCCTCTACTTGTGGAAGCAGGGATGCTTTGTATTGAAAGCGAAGACAAGAAACGAGTAGCCTACAGCTTTCCAAGTCAAGAAGCTCAAGTCTTTTGCCGCAACAAGGGACATATTTTAGAGGTATATCTCTATCTCTTGGCGCTTGAATCTCAGCTGTTTGATGAGTGCATGATAGGTGGTGAGATTGATTGGAATGGCATCTTTCCAGAGGCGGATAATGTTCAAAATGAGATTGATGTTATTCTGAGAAAGGGCCGCTCGATTACCTTTATCTCCTGCAAGATGACAGATTTATCTGTTGAAGCCATCAATGAACTAGAAGTCTACGCCAATCATTTTGCTGGGGAAAGTTGCCTCAAGTTAATTGTCTGTACGGGGAAAATCAATCCAGCTTATGCCAATCGCTGCCAAGAATACGGCGTGCTGGTCATTAGAAGTGAGCAGATTTCCAATCTCATTCCCATGCTAAAAAAATATTCTAAGAGACAAAAAAGATGAGAAATAATATCATGAAAGGCTGGAATTCCAGTCTTTTTTGCTTTTTTTTCGAATAAATGAGAAAAGGAGGTAGTCCATGTTTGTAGCCAGAGATGCCAAGGGAAAATTGGTGAATGCCCTCGAAAAAGATGTGACCAAGCAAGCTTATACTTGTCCAGCCTGTGGGGGCGGACTACGATTACGCCAAGGACAGAGTATTCGAACGCACTTTGCCCATGAAAGGTTAAGGGATTGCATCGCTATTTTCGAGAATGAAAGTCCAGAACATTTGGGTAACAAAGAGGCCCTTTATCACTGGGCCAAGAAGGACAATCAAGTCGCCTTAGAATACAGTTTGCCCGAGATTCAGCAGATAGCGGATGTTCTTGTCAATGAGAAACTAGCTCTGGAGATCCAGTGCAGTTCCTTGTCTCAAAGGCTTTTAGGCGATAGAAGCCAAGGATACCGTAGCCAGGGCTATCAGGTTATCTGGCTACTGGGAGAAAAACTCTGGTTAAAGGAGCGATTAACACAATTGCAAAGGGGATTTCTCTATTTTAGTCAAAATATAGGTTTCTATGTTTGGGAACTAGATCTCAAAAAGCAAGCTTTGAGACTTAAATACCTTTTACATCAGGACCTACGTGGCAAGCTTCATTTTCAGGTCAAGGAATTTCCCTATGGCCAAGGAAATCTCTTGGAAATTCTACGATTTCCTTATCAAAAACAAAAACTGCCTCGTTTTGCAGTTGTGCAAGATTCCACTATCTGTCACTACATTCGCCAGCAGTTGTACTACCAAACGCCTTACTGGATGAAGAAGCAAGAGGAGGCTTATCATCAAGGAGACAATCTATTAAACCATCAACTGGACGACTGGTATCCCCAGGTCAGACCGATAGAGTCAGGTGATTTTTTGCAGATTGAAACGGATTTGACTAGCTATTATAGAAATTTTCAGGCCTACTATCAAAAAAATCCTAAAAATAATCGCCAAAAGCTCTATCCACCAGCCTTTTATCACTTATATTTCTCAAAAAATGTGGTAAAATAGAAAGGATGGAGGAATCTTATGGTATTACAACGACATGAAATAAATGAAAAAGATACATGGGATCTTTCGACAATCTACCCAACAGACCAGGCTTGGGAAGAAGCCTTGAAAGATTTAACTGAAAAAGTACAAACAGCATCTCAGTATGAGGGACATCTCTTGGACAGCGCAGACAGTTTGCTTGAGATCACAGAATTCTCACTCGACTTGGAACGCCAAGTTGAAAAGCTTTATGTCTATGCGCATATGAAAAATGACCAGGACACGCGTGAGGCCAAGTATCAAGAGTACTATGCTAAGGCAATGACCCTATACAGTCAGTTAGAACAAGCCTTTTCATTCTATGAACCTGAGTTTATGGAGATTAGCGAAGAGCAGTATGCGGCCTTCCTAGAAGCTCAACCAAAACTCCAAGTTTACAAGCACTTTTTTGACAAGCTCTTGCAAAAGAAAGACCATGTTCTTTCGCAACGTGAGGAAGAATTGCTTGCTGGAGCAGGAGAAATCTTTGGTTCTGCTAGTGAAACTTTCGCTATTTTGGACAATGCGGATATTAGCTTCCCATATGTCCTTGATGATGAAGGCAATGAAGTGCAACTCTCACACGGTACTTACATCCGTTTGATGGAGTCTAAAAACCGTGAAGTGCGTCGTGGTGCCTATGAAGCCCTTTATGCGACATACGAGCAATTCCAACACACTTATGCTAAGACTTTGCAGACAAATGTTAAGGTGCAAAACTACCGCGCAAAAGTTCGCAACTATAAGAGTGCTCGCCATGCAGCCCTCGCAGCAAACTTTGTTCCAGAGAGTGTCTATGACAATTTGGTAGCAGCAGTTCGCAAGCACTTGCCACTCTTGCATCGATACCTTAACCTTCGTTCTAAAATCTTGGGAATTTCCGACCTCAAGATGTACGATGTCTACACACCACTTTCTTCTGTAGATTATAGTTTTACCTACCAAGAAGCCTTGAAAAAGGCAGAAGAAGCCTTGGCGGTCTTGGGTGACGATTACTTGAGTCGTGTCAAACGTGCCTTCAGTGAGCGTTGGATTGATGTCTATGAAAATCAAGGCAAGCGTTCTGGTGCCTATTCTGGTGGTTCTTATGATACCAATGCCTTCATGCTTCTCAACTGGCAGGACAATCTAGACAATCTCTTTACCCTTGTCCATGAAACAGGTCACAGTATGCACTCAAGCTATACTCGTGAAACTCAGCCTTATGTTTACGGAGATTATTCTATCTTCTTGGCTGAGATTGCCTCAACGACCAATGAAAATATCTTGACAGAGAAATTGTTGGAAGAAGTGGAAGACGACGCAACTCGTTTTGCTATTCTCAATAACTTCTTGGACGGTTTCCGTGGAACAGTCTTCCGTCAAACTCAATTCGCTGAGTTTGAACATGCCATCCACCAAGCAGACCAAAATGGAGAAGTCTTGACAAGTGATTTCCTCAATAAGCTCTACGCTGACTTGAATCAAGAGTATTATGGACTCAGCAAGGAAGACAATCCTCAAATCCAATACGAGTGGGCTCGCATTCCACACTTCTACTATAACTACTATGTTTATCAGTATTCAACTGGTTTTGCAGCTGCTTCAGCCTTGGCTGAAAAGATTGTCCATGGAAGTCAAGAAGATCGTGACCGCTATATAGACTACCTCAAGGCAGGTAAGTCTGACTATCCGCTCAATGTTATGAGAAAAGCGGGTGTTGATATGGAAAAAGAAGACTATCTTAACGATGCCTTTGCAGTCTTTGAACGTCGCTTGAATGAGTTTGAAGCTCTTGTTGAAAAATTGGGACTAGCTTAAGATGGTAGAGTCTTATAGTAAAAATGCCAATCACAATATGCGTCGTCCCGTCGTCAAGGAAGAAATCGTTGAACTCATGCGCCAGCGTCAAAAGCAGGTGACTGGTTCTTTGAAAGAATTGGAAACCTT
This sequence comes from Streptococcus mitis, assembly GCF_003942795.1. GTDB lineage: Bacteria > Bacillota > Bacilli > Lactobacillales > Streptococcaceae > Streptococcus > Streptococcus mitis_BJ. Next base: position 135,371 of record NZ_RJNY01000001.1, on the reverse strand, counting down.
CGCTCGCAAGGAAAATATCCCAATCATTCCTCATGAAACAGTTGCTTACTTTCGATTTCTCATGGAAAGTCTGCAGCCTAAGAATATTTTGGAAATTGGGACAGCTATCGGTTTTTCAGCTCTTTTGATGGCGGAACATGCGCCAGATGCTAAGATTACAACCATTGACCGTAATCCTGAGATGATTGGTTTTGCCAAGGAAAACTTTGCCCAGTTTGACAGTCGTAAGCAAATCACCCTCTTAGAGGGAGATGCCGTCGATGTTTTGTCTAGCCTGACAGAAACTTATGACTTTGTCTTTATGGATTCGGCTAAGTCCAAGTACATCGTCTTTCTACCTGAAATCCTCAAACGACTTGAAGTTGGTGGAGTGGTTGTCTTGGATGATATTTTTCAAGGAGGAGATGTTGCCAAGGACATCATGGAAGTCCGCCGTGGTCAACGAACCATTTATCGTGGTTTGCAAAGACTTTTCGACGCAACTTTGGACAATCCAGGTCTAACAGCAACTTTAGTTCCACTTGGAGACGGTATTCTCATGCTACGAAAAAATGTAGCAGATGTACAGCTACCTGATGAAAAATGATTTTCAGAAAAATTTAAGAAATTATAGTAAAATAGATAAAGTAACACTTACCGTAAAAGGAGTAAACATGAAGAAAAAATTTATGGCAGGAGCCATCACACTTTTATCAGTAGCAACACTTGCAGCTTGTTCAAACAGTTCTGAAGGAAAAGATTTGATCAGCATGAAGGGTGATGTGATTACAGAACATCAATTCTTTGAAGAAGTAAAGAATAATCCAACTGCACAACAAGTCTTGCTCAATATGACCATCCAAAAAGTATTTGAAAAACAATATGGGTCAGAAGTGACTGACAAAGATGTGGATGACGCCGTTGCTGAGGAACAAAAGAAATACGGCGATAGCTACAACAGCGTGCTTCAACGTGCAGGTATGACACCTGAGACTCGTAAAGTTCAAATCCGTACTAGCAAATTGGTTGAATTGGCGGTTAAGAAGGCCGCTGAGAGCGAATTGACAGACGAAGCCTACCAAAAGGCTTTCGAAGCGTACACACCAGATGTAACTGCTCAAATCATCCGTATGGACAATGAAGACAAGGCAAAAGAAGTGCTTGAAAAAGCGAAAGCAGAAGGTGCAGATTTTGCTCAGTTGGCAAAAGACAACTCTAACGACGACAAAACAAAAGAAAATGGTGGAGAAATCACTTTTGACTCTGCTTCAACAGAACTTCCAGAACAAGTCAAAAAGGCAGCCTTTGCCTTGGATGTGAACGGTGTTTCTGATGTAATTACGGCTACTGGAACACAAGCCTACAGCAATCAATTCTACATCGTTAAAGTAACGAAGAAGACAGAAAAATCTTCTAACTTAGAGGATTACAAAGAAAAATTGAAGACCATCATTTTGACTCAAAAACAAAATGATTCAGCCTTTGTTCAAGGAGTAATTGGTAAAGAATTACAAGCTGCTAATATCAAAGTCAAAGACCAAGCCTTCCAAAACATCTTCACCCAATACATCGGTGGTGGTGACTCAAGCTCAAGCAGTAGCTCTTCATCTAACTAAGCAATGAAAATACAAATCTCATTTGAGGTTTGTATTTTTTATGCTTGAAGACAAAAAATAAGTAAAATTCGAAGGATTAAAGGATGATAGTTTTTTTCTTTCTGAAAAAGTGGTATAATAACAATCAAAACTAGAAAATAAAACGGAATTAGGGACAACCACCTCTGTTCCTATTAGAGTGGTGAAATATGAAAATTAGCAAAAGGCACCTACTGAACTATTCCATTTTGATTCCTTATTTTCTTCTGTCGATTTTGGGATTGATTGTAGTTTACTCGACAACGAGTGCAACCCTAATTGAAGAAGGAAAAAGCGCTTTTCAATTGGTACGTAACCAGGGAATTTTCTGGGTAGCTAGTTTGGTTTTGATTGCCTTAATCTATAAATTAAAATTAGGTTTCCTGAGAAATGGACGTCTCATTTTTATCGTGATGATTGTGGAGATGATTCTTTTAGCCCTAGCGCGTCTGGTCGGAACACCTGTCAATGGAGCATACGGATGGATTTCTGTAGGACCTGTAACGATTCAGCCGGCTGAATACCTTAAGATTATCATCATATGGTACTTGGCACATCGTTTTTCAAAACAGCAAGATGAGATTGCGGTTTATGATTTCCAGGTGTTGACCCAAAATCAATGGCTACCTCGAGCTTTTAACGACTGGCGTTTTGTTCTGCTGGTTCTGATTGGTAGTTTGGGGATTTTCCCCGACTTGGGAAATGCGACCATCTTGGTCTTGGTAGCGCTCATTATGTACACCGTTAGTGGAATCGCCTATCGTTGGTTCTCGACCATTCTAGCTCTCTTAGCAGGGAGTTCAATTTTAGTATTGTCTGTCATTCGTCTCGTTGGGGTTGAAAAATTTTCTCAGATACCGGTATTTGGTTACGTTGCTAAACGTTTCAGTGCCTTCTTTAATCCCTTTAATGACTTGGCGGGTGCAGGACACCAGCTTGCAAACTCCTACTATGCCATGGTTAATGGAGGCTGGTTCGGACTGGGACTGGGGAATTCTATCGAGAAGCGTGGTTATCTGCCAGAAGCCCATACGGATTTCGTCTTTTCGATTGTTATAGAGGAGTTTGGATTCGTGGGAGCGAGTATGATTTTGGCTTTACTCTTCTTCTTAATTTTGCGAATCATCTTGGTTGGTATTCGAGCTAAGGATCCCTTTAACTCCATGGTTGCTATCGGTGTCGGAGGGATGATTCTTGTTCAGGTCTTTGTCAATATCGGTGGGATTTCTGGTTTGATTCCTTCTACAGGGGTGACCTTCCCCTTCCTTTCACAAGGTGGGAACAGTCTCCTGGTATTATCCGTAGCCATAGCTCTTGTATTAAATATCGATGCCAGCGAGAAACGTGCTAAACTCATTAGAGAATACGAATCTCAAACTGTTGAAGGTCTGTAAGGATTGTATGGAAAGGAAAAATATATGTCTCTTCAGAAATTAGAAAACTATAGTAATAAAGCCGTCATCCAAGAAGAAGTCTTGATTTTGACTGAGCTGCTAGAAGATATCACAAAGAATATGCTAGCGCCAGAGACCTTTGAGAAAATCATGCAGTTGAAGGAATTATCAACAAATGAAAACTATCAAGGGCTCAATGAACTGGTGACTAGCCTTTCCAATGAAGAAATGATTTATATTTCTCGTTATTTCTCTATCCTTCCACTCTTGATTAATATATCTGAGGATGTAGACTTAGCCTATAAAATTAACCACCAGAACAATATTGACCAAGACTATCTAGGGAAATTGTCTACAACCATAAAGATGGTAGCTGAAAAAGAAAATGCAGCTGAAATTTTAGAAAAGTTAAATGTCGTTCCTGTCTTGACCGCCCATCCAACGCAAGTACAACGCAAGAGTATGCTGGACTTGACCAACCATATCCATACTCTTTTGCGCAAGTACCGTGATGTCAAACTAGGTTTGATTAATAAAGAAAAATGGAACATGGATCTCCGTCGTTACATTGAAATTATCATGCAAACAGACATGATTCGTGAGAAGAAATTGAAGGTAACCAACGAAATCACCAACGTGATGGAGTACTATCAAAGTTCATTCCTGAATGCTGTGCCACGTTTGACGGCTGAATATAAGAAACTAGCTAAAGAACAAGGAATTGAGCTTCAACATCCAAAACCAATTACTATGGGGATGTGGATTGGAGGAGACCGCGATGGAAATCCTTTCGTAACAGCGGAAACCCTCAACAAATCAGCCTTGACTCAGTGCGAAGTCATCATGAACTACTACGATGAAAAGATTTATAATCTTTATCGTGAATTTTCACTTTCAACCAGCATCGTGAATGTCAGCGACAAAGTTCGTGAGATGGCGCTCAAGTCGCAAGACAACTCCATTTATCGCGAAAAAGAACTCTATCGTCGTGCCCTTTTTGATATCCAAGCTAAGATGCAGGCAACTAAGGCTTATTTGATTGAAGACAAGGATCTTCAGCCTAGATATGCTACTGCAGATGAATTTTATCAAGACTTGTTGGCCATTCGAGATTCTCTCCTTGAGAATAAAGGGGAATATCTGATTTCAGGAGAATTTGTTGAACTGATGCAAGCCGTTGAAATCTTTGGCTTCTACCTTGCTTCTATCGACATGCGCCAAGACTCTAGTGTTCATGAAGCCTGTGTGGCAGAATTGTTAGCATCCGCAGGGATCAACGACCATTATAGCGATCTCTCTGAAGACAAAAAATGCGCCCTCCTCTTAAAAGAGTTGGAAGAAGATCCTCGTATCCTCTCTGCTACTCATGCTGAAAAGTCAGAACTGCTTGAGAAAGAATTGTCTATCTTCAAAACTGCTCGCAAGTTGAAGGATAAACTGGGTGAAAATGTCATTCGCCAAACCATCATCTCTCACGCGACAAGTGTATCTGATATGCTAGAATTAGCCATCATGCTCAAAGAAGTAGGCTTGGTTGATGCTCAAAAAGCGCGCGTTCAGATTGTTCCTCTCTTTGAAACGATTGAAGACTTGGATCACTCGGAAGAAACCATGAGAAGATACTTCTCTCTTCCATTGGCTAAAAAATGGATTGCTTCAAAAGACAACTACCAAGAAATCATGCTTGGCTACTCCGATAGTAATAAAGATGGTGGTTATCTATCATCATGTTGGACACTCTACAAGGCTCAACAACAACTGACTGCTATTGGAGATGAATTTGGTGTTAAAGTCACCTTCTTCCATGGCCGTGGTGGTACTGTTGGTCGAGGTGGTGGTCCAACTTATGAAGCTATCACATCTCAACCGCTCAAGTCTATCAAGGACCGTATCCGTCTGACTGAGCAAGGAGAAGTCATTGGAAACAAATATGGTAACAAAGACGCTGCCTACTATAACCTTGAAATGTTGGTATCCGCGGCCATTAACCGTATGATTACCAAGAAAAAGAGCGATACCAATACCTCAAATCATTATGAGTCTATCATGGATCAAGTAGTGGACCGTAGCTACGATATCTACCGTGATTTGGTCTTTGGAAACGAACATTTCTATGATTATTTCTTCGAGTCAAGCCCAATCAAGGCTATATCAAGCTTCAACATCGGTTCGCGTCCAGCAGCTCGTAAGACCATCACTGAAATCGGTGGTCTACGTGCCATTCCTTGGGTCTTCTCATGGTCACAAAGCCGTGTCATGTTCCCTGGATGGTATGGTGTGGGATCAAGCTTTAAAGAGTTTATTGATCAAGATCCAAAGAATATCGAATTCCTTCGTGATATGTACCAAAACTGGCCTTTCTTCCAATCTTTGCTTTCCAATGTAGACATGGTTTTGTCTAAGTCTAATATGAACATTGCTTTTGAATATGCCAAACTCTGTGAAGATGAAGAAGTGCAGGCTATCTACTACACTATTTTAGATGAATGGCAATTGACCAAGAACGTTATTCTAGCTATTGAAGGCTATGACGAACTTCTGGCAGAAAACTCTTACCTAAAAGACAGCCTAAACTATCGTATGCCTTACTTTAATATCCTTAACTACATCCAGTTGGAATTGATCAAACGTCAACGTCGTGGCGAATTGTCAGCAGACGAAGAAAAACTAATCCACACAACGATCAACGGAATTGCAACCGGTTTGCGTAATTCAGGCTGATATTCTACAAACTTCCTCTTTTTTCAAGGGGAAGTTTTTGAATTGTTTGAAAAATTCTAAAAATAAGCTTGACAAGTAGTTGAAAAATGATATAATTTAGACATTCAGAAAGTAATCATGCTCATTTTTTAGAGAATCTGTGGTTGGTGAAAGCAGATAGATGAAATTGATGAAATTGGGCTGAATCTTATTAAGAATTTGAAATCATAAAAATTCGGTGAGCACACCTTACAGTGCAACTCGTTATTGCGAGAAAGAGCGATAGGGATATTCCCTATAATTGAGGTGGCACCGCGCATCGACGTCCTCACACAAGTTTTTTGTGTGAGGATTTTTTTATGGGAGGAAAGATTATGAAATTTAAACGATGGCGTCGCTTGTTTTGAGTGAAAAGAGTATTATACAAGTGATTTAAAAGGAGAAAGAATATGAAAAATAAACGTTTAATGGGAATTATCGCTGGATTAGCAGTATTGGTGGTGGCTAGCTTGATTTATTCATCAATGAACAAGCCTGCAGCTAAGGAAGAGCAAAAGGCTGCTAAGGTTGGTGTCCTTCAATTTGTTAGTCACCCATCCTTGGACTTGATTTACCAGGGGATTCAAGATGGACTAGCTGAAGAAGGCTATAAGGACGACCAAGTAAAAATCGACTTTATGAACTCTGAAGGCGATCAGAGCAAGGTTGCAACCATGAGTAAACAATTGGTAGCAAATGGAAACGATGTAGTTGTTGGGATTGCGACACCAGCTGCTCAAGGACTTGCTAGTGCTACAAAAGACCTACCTGTTATCATGGCTGCTATTACAGACCCAATCGGTGCTAACTTGGTCAAAGATTTGAAAAAACCAGGTGGCAACATCACAGGGGTGTCAGATCATAACCCAGCTGAACAGCAAGTGGAATTGATTAAAACTTTGACACCAAATGTCAAAACAATCGGAACTCTTTACTCAAGTAGCGAAGATAACTCAAAAACACAGGTAGAAGAATTCAAGGCTTATGCTGAAAAAGCAGGTTTGACAGTCGAAACATTTGCTGTTCCATCAACAAATGAAATTGCTTCAACAGTTAATGTCATGACAAGCAAGGTCGATGCGATTTGGGTTCCAATTGACAACACCATCGCATCAGCATTCTCAACAGTTGTTTCAAGCAACCAAACAGCTAAAAAGCCAATCTATCCAAGTGCTACTGCCATGGTAGAAGCAGGTGGATTAGCATCTGTAGTAGTTGACCAACACGATCTTGGAGTGGCTACTGGTAAGATGATTGCCAAAGTTTTGAAAGGTGAAAAACCAGCTGATACGCCAGTTAATGTCTTTTCAACTGGTAAGTCAGTGATTAACAAAAAACTAGCGCAGGAACTTGGTATCACCATTCCTGAGTCCGTTCTAAAAGAAGCAGGACAAGTGATTGAATAAAGATAAAGGAGGAGTTGGGGATATCTCCTCCCATTTTTACTAAAGAAAGAAATGAGTGAAAGATTATGATAGTATCCATTATTTCTCAGGGAATGGTCTGGGCGATTTTAGGTTTGGGAATCTTTATGACCTTTCGAATTTTAAATTTCCCGGATATGACGACTGAGGGCTCTTTTCCTCTAGGGGGAGCAGTAGCTGTAACCTTGATAACACAAGGGGTTAATCCATTTTTAGCGACCTTGGCCGCAGTAGGAGCAGGCTGCCTAGCTGGTATGGCAACAGGTCTCTTATACACCAAAGGTAAAATACCAACTCTCTTATCAGGGATTTTGGTTATGACTTCTTGCCATTCCATCATGCTCATGATTATGGGGCGTGCCAATCTGGGTCTTCTTGGAACCAAGCAAATTCAGGATGTCTTGCCTTTCGATTCAGACCTCAATCAACTCCTGACTGGCTTTATCTTTGTTGCCTTTGTTATTGGTCTCATGCTCTTTTTCCTAGATACCAAACTAGGTCAGGCCTACATCGCTACAGGTGACAATCCCGATATGGCTCGTAGCTTTGGTATCAATACAGGACGTATGGAACTCATGGGCTTGGTTCTCTCAAATGGGATCATCGCGCTTGCAGGAGCCTTAATTGCTCAACAAGAAGGATACGCGGATGTTTCTCGAGGAATCGGAGTGATTGTCGTAGGGCTTGCTAGCTTGATTATTGGTGAGGTATTGTTCAAGAGTTTGACCTTGGCAGAGCGACTTATGACCATCGTCGTTGGCTCTATCGCTTATCAATTCCTCGTTTGGGGAGTGATTGCTCTTGGATTTAACACGAGCTATTTACGACTATATAGCGCCTTGATTTTGGCAGTTTGTCTTATGATTCCAACCTTCAAAAGCAAATACCTGAAAGGAGTCAAGTTTAGCAAATGACAGCAATTGTAGAATTAAAAAATGCTACCAAAGTCATCACGAATGGCTTTGACGAAGAAAAAATCATTCTGAATGATGTTTCTCTTGAAATTTTCGAACATGATTTCATTACTATCCTAGGGGGAAATGGAGCTGGAAAGTCAACGCTTTTTAACACTATTGCAGGTACCCTACCTTTAACAAGTGGAAGTATCCGTATCATGGGCGAGGACGTGACGCATTTTTCACCTGAAAAGCGGGCTAAGTACTTGTCTCGTGTCTTTCAGGATCCTAAAATGGGTACGGCTCCCCGTATGACCGTTGCAGAAAACCTTTTGATTGCCAAGTTTCGTGGTGAGAAGAGAGGACTCCTTCCTAGAAGACTTTCAAGCAATAGAGAAGAGTTTCAGGCTACCATTGAAAAGGTTGGAAATGGCCTTGAAAAACATCTGGACACTCCGATTGAGTTTCTTTCAGGTGGACAACGTCAGGCCTTGAGTCTCTTGATGGCAACCTTGAAGCGACCAGAGTTGCTCTTGTTGGATGAACACACAGCAGCCCTTGACCCAAAGACTAGTGTTGCCTTGATGGAGTTAACAGATGACTTTGTCAGCAAGGAACATCTAACAGCCTTGATGATTACCCACCATATGGAAGATGCACTAAAGTATGGCAATCGTCTGATTGTCATGAAGGAAGGCCGTATCATCCAAGACCTCAATAAAGAAGAAAAAGCTAAGATGAAAATTTCAGACTACTATCAATTATTTGAATAGATGAGTTAAGTAATCATCAAAAAATAGTGAAAATTAACTTAGAAACATGGAAGTGTTTCTGAGTTTTTTATCTCCCATTTCAATCTGGAAAAATATAGCAAAGAGAATTCCGGAAAGCGTATGAAATGGTTTACTTTTTTTCAGAAATAAGCTATACTAGTTAACGTAAAACTATGATAAAATGGAGGTATTGTGTATGGTTGACAAACAAATTATTGAAGAAATCAAAAACAATACCAACATTGTGGAAGTCATAGGTGACGTGATTTCTTTACAAAAGGCTGGACGGAACTATTTAGGGCTCTGTCCTTTTCATGGTGAGAAGACCCCCTCTTTCAACGTTGTGGAAGACAAGCAGTTTTATCATTGCTTCGGCTGTGGTCGTTCAGGAGATGTTTTTAAGTTCATCGAAGAATACCAAGGTGTGTCCTTTATGGAAGCTGTGCAACTCTTAGGAGAGCGTGCCGGTATTCAACTAGCTATGCCTGTACAGTCTCGTCCTCAACAGGCTTCACCTCATCAAGCTCTATATGATATGCATGAAGAAGCCGCCCGTTTTTACCATGCCATCCTCATGACGACCAAGATGGGAGAAGAAGCAAGGGCTTATCTCTACAAACGCGGATTGACAGATGATGTTCTAAAGCACTTCCAGATTGGACTAGCTCCAGCAGAGAGAACTTATCTTTATCAACGTTTATCTGACAAGTTTGAGGAAAAGGATTTATTGGATTCGGGTTTGTTTTACTTGTCAGATGGCAATCAGTTTTATGATACTTTTTTCGGACGGATCATCTTTCCTTTGACCAATGACAAGGGGCAGGTTATTGCTTTTTCAGGTCGTATCTGGCAAGAAACGGATAGTCAGACTGCCAAGTACAAAAATAGTCGCTCGACTGCAATTTTTAACAAGAGTTACGAATTGTATCATTTGGACAAGGCAAAAAAGGGAACAGGTAAGATTACAGAGCTCTATCTGATGGAAGGCTTCATGGATGTGATCGCAGCCTACCGTGCTGGTATAGAAAATGCTGTAGCTTCCATGGGGACAGCCTTAAGCAAGGAGCATGTTGACCACCTCAAACGCTTTACCAAAAAAATTGTTCTCAGCTATGATGGCGACAAGGCAGGACAGGCAGCAACAGCCAAGGCTCTAGAGGAGTTAAAAGACTTCTCAGTTGAGGTTGTTCGAGTACCTGATGTCATGGACCCAGATGAGTATTTGCAAAAGAATTCTGCTGAAGACCTAGCTTACCTCTTAACAAAGACTCGGATCAGTCCTATAGAGTTCTATATTCACCAGCTTAAACCAGAAAATAGTGATAACTTGCAGGCACAAATCGAATTTATTGAAAAGATTGCGCCCCTAATCGCTAAAGAAAAGTCTATCACTGCCCAGAATTCTTATATCCACATTCTGGCTGATAATCTACCTTCTTTTGATTATCAGCAGGTGGAGCAGATTGTAAATGAAAGTCGCATTGTTCAAAGGCAGGAAAGAGTCAAAGAGGAGCAACCTCCGGCAGCGATTAGTTTACCTGTAACGCGGCAACTGACAGCAGTCATGAGAGCAGAGGCTCATCTCCTCTATAGGATGGCTGAGAATCCAGTTGTTTTGAATGACTATCGATTAAGAGAAGATTTTTTCTTTGATACCCCAGAATTTCAGATTCTTTACGAATTATTAAGTGAGCAGGGAGAAATCGGCTCAGAGGAGCTTTCTCATCAGACACCTGAAGTTGAAAATGCTTGGTACCATGTGCTTAGTCTGGATTTGCCAGCTGAGATGTCGCCTCAGGAGCTAGTGGAAGTCGAAGCGACTCGAAACCGTGCCCTCCTCAGCAAGGATAACTTAAGAATTAAGAAGAAAGTGCAGGAAGCTAGTCATGTAGGAGATACAGACACAGCCTTGGAAGAATTGCAACGATTGATTTCCCAGAAGAGAAGAATGGAGTAATAATGGCAACAAAACAAAAAGAAGTAACCACATTTGATGTGCAAGTAGCAGACTTTATCCGTAACCACAAAAAAACAGGAACAGCAACAGACGACGAAATCAATTCAAGTCTGGTTATTCCTTTTACCCTGGATGCAGATGGCATTGAAGACCTTTTGCAACGGATTCAGGATGCTGGAATTTCTATCACAGATAACGAAGGAAATCCAAGCGCACGTGTTCTTAGTGCAGAAGAAGAACCAGAACTCAGTGATGAGGATTTGATTGGCTCAACTTCTGCTAAGGTTAATGACCCTGTCCGTATGTATTTGAAGGAAATAGGGGTTGTTCCTCTCTTGACTAACGAAGAGGAAAAAGAATTGGCACTTGCAGTTGAGGCTGGTGATATCGAAGCCAAACAACGTCTTGCGGAAGCCAACCTTCGTTTGGTAGTTTCGATTGCTAAGCGATACGTAGGTCGTGGTATGCAGTTTCTTGATTTGATCCAAGAAGGAAACATGGGCTTGATGAAGGCTGTTGACAAGTTTGACTATTCAAAAGGATTTAAGTTTTCTACCTATGCAACTTGGTGGATTCGTCAGGCAATCACTCGTGCCATCGCTGATCAGGCGCGTACTATTCGTATCCCTGTCCACATGGTGGAAACCATTAACAAGCTTGTCCGTGAACAGCGGAATCTCCTTCAGGAATTGGGGCAAGATCCGACACCTGAACAAATCGCTGAGCGTATGGATATGACACCTGACAAGGTGCGTGAAATCCTAAAAATCGCTCAAGAACCAGTATCGCTTGAAACACCGATTGGTGAAGAGGATGATAGCCATCTTGGGGACTTTATCGAAGACGAAGTGATTGAAAATCCAGTAGACTACACAACTCGTATCGTCTTACGTGAGCAGTTGGATGAGGTTTTGGATACTCTCACAGACCGTGAAGAAAACGTCTTGCGCTTGCGCTTCGGGCTAGATGATGGGAAAATGCGTACTCTTGAAGATGTTGGTAAAGTCTTTAACGTGACTCGTGAACGTATCCGTCAGATTGAGGCCAAGGCTTTGAGAAAATTGCGCCAACCAAGTCGCAGCAAACCGCTTCGTGATTTTATTGAAGATTAAGAGTGAGGATGAACATGGCTTATACAGAAGAACAAATTGAAACGATTAAAACTCGTATTTTGACTGCCTTGGAGGAGGTCATTGATCCTGAGTTGGGGATTGATATTGTCAACCTAGGTTTGATTTACGAGATTCGTTTTGATGGTGAAACAGGTCACACGGAAATTGATATGACCTTGACAACTATGGGTTGCCCACTGGCTGACCTCTTAACAGACCAGATACACGATGCGATGACAGAGGTGCCTGAGGTAACCAATATTGAAGTCAAATTGGTCTGGTATCCAGCCTGGACGGTTGAAAAAATGAGTCGCTATGCGCGTATCGCCCTAGGAATTAAGTAATCGATTGGAAAATTACGAGAGACGATTGGAAAAGAGAGGGGCTCCTCCATTTTCCTCTGGTCTCTTCTTTCTTTTACTGATTTTCTTGAAATAAAATGGTATAATGAGTAATATGGAAAACAAAAAATTGCGTATTAATATGCTAAGTTCAAGTGAAAAAGTGGCTGGTCAAGGAGTTTCAGGAGCCTACCGTGAATTGGTGAGTCTCCTTCACCGTGATGCCAAAGATCAGTTGATTGTTACGGAGAATCTTCCTGTAGAGGCAGATGTAACCCACTTTCACACCATTGATTTCCCTTATTATTTATCCACATTTCAAAAGAAACGCTCTGGGAGAAAAGTTGGCTATGTGCATTTCTTGCCTGAGACACTCGAAGGGAGTTTGAAAATTCCATTTTTCCTAAAAGGAATTGTCAAACGCTATGTTTTTTCCTTTTACAATCGGATGGAACACTTGGTGGTGGTCAATCCTACATTTATAGAGGATTTAGTGGCTGCGGGTATTCCACGAGAAAAAATAACTTATATTCCCAATTTTGTAAACAAAGAAAAATGGCATCCATTACCAGCTGAACAAGTTGCACAACTTCGTGAAGAAATGGATCTCGCAAAAGATCAGTTTGTCGTGGTTGGTGCGGGCCAGGTTCAGAAACGAAAAGGGATAGATGATTTTATCCGTCTTGCTGAAGAATTGCCAGAAATTACCTTTATCTGGGCTGGTGGTTTTTCATTTGGTGGAATAACAGATGGTTATGAACGCTATAAAAAAATCATGGAGAATCCACCTAAAAATCTAATTTTCCCAGGTATTGTGTCACCGGAGAGGATGCGGGAACTGTATGCTTTAGCTGATTTGTTCTTACTACCTAGCTATAATGAACTATTCCCTATGACCATCTTAGAGGCAGCTAGTTGCGAGGCTCCTATTATGTTAAGGGATTTGGACCTGTATAAGGTCATTCTTGAGGGAGATTATCGTGCTACAAGTGATGTCTCTGAGATGAGAGAAGCAATCCTAGAATATAAAGAAAATCCTGAAGCGTTGAAAGAATTGAAAGAAAAAGCTAAAAGGATATCCAAGCAGTATTCAGAAGAGCGTTTACTGGGAATTTGGTTAAAATTTTATCGGGAACAGGCTGCCCTAGGTAAAAAGTGAGGTAATCTATGCGAATTGGTTTATTTACAGACACCTATTTTCCTCAGGTTTCCGGGGTTGCGACCAGTATTCGAACCTTGAAGACAGAGCTTGAGAAGCAAGGCCATGCAGTTTTTATCTTTACAACAACAGATAAAGATGTGAACCGCTACGAGGATTGGCAAATTATTCGAATTCCGAGTGTTCCTTTCTTTGCATTTAAAGATCGACGATTTGCCTATCGAGGTTTTACAAAGGCACTTGAAATCGCCAAGCAGTATCAGCTAGATATCATTCATACCCAGACAGAATTTTCACTTGGATTATTAGGGATTTGGATCGCACGAGAATTGAGAATTCCTGTTATCCATACCTACCATACCCAGTACGAAGACTATGTGCATTATATTGCTAAGGGGATGTTGATTCGTCCAAGCATGGTAAAATATCTGGTACGTGGTTTCCTTCGTGATGTAGATGGAGTAATCTGTCCTAGCGAGATTGTTCGGGATCTTTTATCTAAATACAAAGTGAAGGTTGAAAAACGTGTCATTCCAACCGGAATTGAGCTAGCTAAGTTTGAACGACCTGAGATTAAAGAGGAAAACTTGCAAGAACTTCGTTCGAAGTTAGGTATTCAGGAAGGCGAGAAAATGCTGCTGAGTCTTTCTCGTATCTCCTTTGAGAAGAATATCCAAGCAGTCCTAGATGCTTTTGCTGAAGTATTGAAAGAAGAAGATAAGGTGAAGCTGGTCGTTGCTGGAGACGGTCCTTATCTGGACAGTCTGAAAGAGCAAGCAGTGAAATTAAACCTGCAAAAACATGTGATTTTTACAGGTATGATTGCTCCAAGCGAGACAGCCCTATACTATAAGGCTGCAGATTTCTTCATCTCTGCCTCTACGAGTGAAACTCAGGGATTAACTTATCTAGAGAGTTTAGCCAGTGGAACGCCTGTCATTGCTCATGGTAACCCCTATCTTGATAACCTGATCAGTGACAAAATGTTTGGAACCCTCTATTATAGAGAACAGGAGTTAGCAGGGGCTATCCTTGAAGCCTTAATCGCTACTCCGGATATGTCTGAACAAAAGTTGGCGGATAAGTTGTACGAAATTTCGGCTGAGAACTTTGGGAAACGAGTACATGAGTTTTACCTTGATGCCATTATCTCAAATAACTTTGAACATGAATTGAATGATGGAAAACCTGTCAGTCAGCGCTTTTTGAAAACGATTTTATATCTACCCCAACAGGCTGTTACAAATCCAGTAAAAGAGTCTAAGCGTATTTTACGGGCTTCTCGGAAGCAATTATCCAGCATCAGAGATTATTGGAAAGATGAATTCAAATAATAGAATAAGAGGAAAATATTATGAAAAAATTAATGCGAAGTGGAAAAAATCAAATAATTGGTGGAGTTTGTGCAGGAGTTGCCCATTATTTTGATATTGACCCAACAATTGTTCGTGTTGTTTGGGGTGTTCTTGCATTTTGTTATGGAGCAGGAATCCTTGCTTACATCATTTTATGGGTGGTTGCACCGGTTTCGACAGACTATTAATTTAGAATTATAAAGTGAAAAGGAGAAGTTATGGCTTTTGGAGATAATGGAAAACGTAAAAAAACATTGTTTGAGAAAGTGACACTTGTTGTCGTGCTCATCATGTTGTTTGTAACCCTTGCTGGTATCTTTGCAACTGCACTTGGAGCATTTAGCAGATTCTAAGCAAGCTGCGAGGATAGAAACAATAACTAATGACTGGGTTCTCCCCAGCCTTTTTAAAGTGAGAAGAAATATGAGTATGTTTTTAGATACAGCCAAGATTAAGGTCAAGGCTGGTAATGGTGGCGATGGCATGGTTGCCTTTCGCCGTGAAAAATATGTCCCGAATGGTGGTCCTTGGGGTGGTGATGGTGGACGTGGCGGTAACGTTGTTTTCGTGGTAGACGAAGGTTTGCGTACCTTGATGGATTTCCGCTATAACCGTCATTTCAAGGCTGATTCCGGTGAAAAAGGAATGACCAAAGGAATGCACGGACGTGGTGCAGAAGATCTTCGTGTTCGCGTACCACAGGGGACTACTGTACGTGATGCGGAAACAGGTAAAGTCATTACAGATTTGATTGAACATGGTCAGGAATTTATCGTGGCACATGGCGGTCGAGGTGGTCGTGGGAATATCCGTTTTGCAACACCAAAAAATCCTGCGCCTGAAATCTCTGAGAATGGAGAGCCAGGTCAAGAACGTGAGTTGCAACTGGAATTGAAAATCTTAGCAGATGTTGGTCTAGTCGGTTTTCCATCTGTTGGAAAGTCAACTTTGCTTAGTGTCATCACTTCAGCTAAGCCCAAAATCGGTGCTTACCACTTTACGACGATTGTCCCAAATTTGGGTATGGTTCGTACGCAGTCAGGTGAATCTTTTGCAGTAGCAGACCTTCCAGGTTTGATTGAAGGGGCCAGTCAAGGTGTTGGTCTTGGAACCCAGTTTCTTCGTCATATCGAACGTACACGAGTTATCCTACATGTCATCGATATGTCGGCTAGTGAAGGACGTGATCCTTATGAGGACTACCTTGCTATCAATAAGGAATTAGAATCCTATAACCTTCGTCTCATGGAACGTCCGCAGATCATTGTGGCCAACAAGATGGATATGCCTGAAAGTCAGGAAAATCTGAAAACTTTCAAG
Organism: Streptococcus mitis; assembly: GCF_003942795.1. Classification (GTDB taxonomy): domain Bacteria; phylum Bacillota; class Bacilli; order Lactobacillales; family Streptococcaceae; genus Streptococcus; species Streptococcus mitis_BJ. Next base: position 119,288 of record NZ_RJNY01000001.1, on the reverse strand, counting down.
GAGAAGTTGGCAGCAAACTACGACGAGTTTGAGGAACTTCCAGCCATTTTCCCAATTTCTGGATTGACCAAGCAAGGCTTGGCGACTCTTTTGGACGCGACAGCTGAATTGTTAGACAAGACTCCAGAATTCCCGATTTATGATGAATCCGATATGGAAGAAGAGGCTTACTATGGCTTTGACGAGGAAGAAAAGGCCTTTGAGATTAGTCGTGATGATGATGCGACATGGGTACTTTCTGGTGAAAAACTCATGAAACTCTTTAACATGACCAACTTTGACCGTGACGAATCGGTCATGAAGTTTGCCCGTCAGCTTCGTGGTATGGGAGTTGACGAAGCCCTTCGTGCGCGTGGCGCCAAAGATGGCGATTTGGTCCGAATTGGTAAATTTGAATTTGAATTTGTAGACTAGGAGATTGATATGGGAGATAAACCGATATCATTCCGAGATGCAGATGGCAATTTTGTTTCTGCAGCAGATGTGTGGAATGAAAAGAAACTAGAAGAATTGTTTAATCGTCTCAATCCAAAACGTGCTCTTCGATTGGCACGTACAAAGAAAGAAGATACACAGTCAAAGAAATAAAAAATTCCCGTGATCTTTTAATCACGGGATTTGTTTTATTCACTAAAGAAAAATGGTGGTGCATATTTTTTAAGGCTTTCAAAACAAGCTTGCGCTTTTGTAGCATCTTCACAGATAATCATGCAGACATCATCTCCACAAAGGGTTGCAATGACATCTGGAAAGTCCAAGGAATCAATTACAGATCCAAATGATTGGGCTAAACCAGGTAAAGTTTTCAAAATAATTTGGTGTTGGACAGGACGCAACATAACAAGAGCATCTTCCATATAATTTTCGAGACGTTTTTCCCACTTGGAGATAGAGCCTGTATTTAACACGTAGTAAGAATTATCTTCTTCTCGTACTTTTGAAAGGTTCATGGTTTTGATATCGCGTGATAAGGTTGCCTGTGTAACTTGGATATCGTTTTCGGCTAACAAAGCTTGTAATTCTGCTTGGGTATGGATTTTGTTTTTTGAAACGAGGGCACGAATAAGTTGGTGTCTGTGTTCTGATTTGTTCATAAGTGTTAATAGCTCCTTTTATGAGGGAATAGTGATAGTAGACTGTGCTAAATCAACAGTCAAGTGATAGTCTGTATTATCTCGAATTGTAATCTCAAAGTCTGTTGTGTAGAGAACCAAGCGGAGAGTGTCTCCTTCTTTAAGTTTGTAAATAGTTGGTTGGAGCTCTAGCTTGAAGTCCATCCATTCATTTGGTTGGATTTCTTCGATTGTCAAGAGATCATTTCGGTTTTGAAGATTGAGGTAGCCTTTGGTGATGACACGTTGAGCACTTGGATTGAATGGCAGTTCACAGAGATTTTCTAACATGTGGTAACGACCATTGTCAATTGTTCGGACTGATTGAACTGCTGGATAGGGTTGAAGGTACTTCTGTTGTCCCAGTTGGAGGAGTTGAGCAGATAATAAGCCCTTGTTTGTACTTGATTTGACACGAAGTTTCAGCTCCACTCGACCATTTAAGTGAATGTCTTGACTTACTGGAAGGTCAATGGTGATCTGATTAGCTTTTCCTTGGTAAAGTTCAGTGTTGAAGGTCTGGTAAGTCTTTCCATAACGCTCAAAGTCTTTCTGATCATACTGGTTTTGAATCACTTTTTCTTCAGTTCCAAGAGAGAAGGTATGCAGTTCGTCCTGTTTGCCAAAGTTATCAAGTCTCTGCCATGTTTGCGGTGCGGTATTGTCCTGCCAGATGACAGTAGGAAGTTGATAGCCTGAGTCAAGTCCTAACAATTTCTTACTCAACAAGGCATTCATGGACTCGCGGAAGTCAATTGACTGCCAGTTGTTCATATAGACATGGGCACCATGATGGAAAAAGAGGTGCTTGTTGATATGAGTTGGAAGGGCATGAAACATTTTGTAAACATGAAGAGGTTTGACGTTCCAATCCTGAGAACCATGCGTAAAGACGACCTCAGCTTGAACCTTGTGAGCATTGAGTAGATAGTTGCGGTCATGCCAAAACTGATTGTAGTCACCAGTCTTGCGATCGAGTTTCTCTTTAACCTTTTCTAAGTCTGCTTGATGAGCTTCATTGGCACGAATATAGTCACCGGCTTGGAGGTTGCGAGAGTAGGTCAATTCAGCAAGTGAGTCAAAATCCTCACCTGGATAACCACCTGGGCTAGTCACCAAACCATTTTCCCGATAGTAGTTGTACCAAGAGGAGATACCTGCTTCAGCGATGATGACTTCTAAGCCATCAACACCAGTGGTGGCAAGCCCATTGGACATGGTGCCTAGATAGGAAATTCCTGTTGTTGCGACTTTACCGTTTGACCAATCAGCCTTGACTTGACGTTTGCGCGTGTGGTCCGTGAAAGCCCGGCAACGACCATTAAGCCAGTCAATCACGTTTTTATATGCTTCAATTTGCTGGTAGTCCCCATTAGTCATGAGACCTTGGGAATCCCTGGTACCAACACCCGACACATAGAGATTGGCAAATCCTCGTGGGAGGAAGTAGTCGTTGAGGGTGTATGAGCTATTAATATGAGCTAACTTTTCTTCAGTTTCAGAGACGAGTTCAGCTTGGCCGAGAGGCTCGACTAAATTCAGCTTAGGCTCCTCAAGCTCAATGGTGTGGGCAGGTTTGACCTCAAGTTCTCCTTCCATTTTGTAGAGAGCTTTATCGCTAGCTTTGACGTTGGTCCCTTGGTGATAAGGGCTGGCAGTCATAACTGAAGGAATCTGTCCATCATAACACGGGCGAATAATGCTGACCTTGACTAAGTCAGGGAGACTGTCTTTATCAGTATCCACACGACTCTCGACATACACAACTTCACGAATGACATCATGAGTAGAGAAGGTTGCCAAGCTCTTACCGTTAAAGTAGTGGTAGTGATTGTCTTCTGAAATGAGTCCGTCACTAACCAGTTGGTCGATGAGCGTATTTCCTTTTTTAGTTCGTGTATTGAGCAATTGATAAAGATTTTCGATGAGATCTCCATAAACAATAGGAAATCCAGTTTCTTTACGGAATTGTTCGGCGTCCTCAAAGTCAACAAGATAGTTAAACCCTAAAAGTTGAAAAACTACCGTGTAGAAAACATCAGCAGTTAAATCACGCTCTGATTGGAAAAAAGTTAATAGATCTGTTTCGTTATCCGCAGCCAAAGTGGATAAGGCATAATCCGTGTTAGAATAAGTGAAAAAACTCCAGCGGATGAAGTCTTCAAATTGCTTTTTTAAGGGCAGTTGAGGTGACAATTCCAGACCAAGACTTGCTAATTCATCTAATTGTTGAGAACTAGAGGTTGGAAGATAGCTAAATTGATTAAAACGCATGGTTCTCTCCTTTGAAAACAGACTGAATTTATTATATCAAAAAATAAGGAAAAATGGAATAAATAAACTTTAATGCAAGAAATTTCGTGAAGCGGAATACCTATTTAGTAAGTTATTATAAAATGATGAATAAATACTATAATAAAAAGCCCTTTCTTAGAATTTTTTATATGTGAAATTGCATATAGAGTCTGACTTTATTATACTTTACTTAGTATAAAAATGTTTAAAATGATATTCAAATCCATCTTATAATATTAAAAATTAAAGGGAAGAAAGACGGAGAGGTTGTAAATGCTGATATTGAAAAGAAAGTGCAGAGTTGCTTCAATATCCAGCTTAAAATGGTATAATAGTAGTAAAACGAAAGCAAGGAGGAGAATAAATGATTGCACAGCTCGACACCAAGACTGTTTATAGTTTTATGGAAAGTGTGGTTTCGATTGAAAAATATGTACAAATGGCTAAAGAATACGGCTATTCTCACCTTTCTATCATGGATGTGGATAATCTCTATGGAGCCTATCATTTTCTAGAAGCAACTCGTAAGCATGGCATTCAGCCTTTAATTGGTTTAGAAATGACCTTGCTCAAAGATGAGGAGAATCTCTCTCTACGTTTTCTAGCCCTATCCACTAAAGGTTATCAAGAGTTGATGAAGTTATCCACTTTAAAAATGACTGGACGGAAAAATTGGTCTGACTTCACCTCCCACCTCGAAGATGTTGCTATTATTGTTCCCTATTTTAATGGGGTCGAACAGTTGGATTTGGGGGTTGATTTTTTTATCGGTGTTAGTCCAGATACTCCTCAAGAAGTCTTTACCAGACCCATTCTTCCACTCTATCAAGTCAACTCTTTTGAAAAAGAAGACCTACAGGTTTTACAAATCTTGTCAGCAGTCAAGGACAATGTCAGCCTGAGAGAAGTGGATCTACATTCACAACAGGGGATTTTTTTACCTGCCTCAGACTTGGAAGCACGTTTTATGAATCGCTTCCCTCAGGCGCTTGCCAATCTCCAAGGTCTGATAGAAAATGTAAGCTATCAAATCGACCCAAGTTTAAAACTTCCTCGCTTTAATCCTGAAAGACCAGCGGTCGAAGAACTTAGAGAGAGAGCTGAGCAAGGCTTGAGTGACAAGGGGCTAACCTCAGCTATCTATTATGAGCGACTGAATGAGGAATTAGCTGTGATTCATGATATGGGCTTTGACGACTATTTCCTTGTAGTTTGGGATTTACTCCGTTTTGGACGTTCCCAAGGATATTATATGGGAATGGGGCGTGGTTCTGCGGTTGGTAGTCTGGTGGCTTACTCACTTGATATCACAGGGATTGATCCGGTTGAAAAGAACTTGATTTTCGAGCGCTTTTTAAATCGTGAGCGCTACACCATGCCTGATATCGATATCGACATTCCTGACCTCTATAGACTAGAGTTCATTCGCTATGTTCGTGATCGGTATGGAAGTCAACATGTGGCACAGATTGTCACTTATTCGACCTTTGGAGCAAAACAGGCAATTCGTGATGTTTTTAAACGTTATGGTGTTCCAGAGTACGAATTAACCAATATTACGAAAAAAATCAGTTTTCGAGATACGCTAACGACAGCCTATGAAAAGAATTTACAGTTTAGGCAGGTCATCAATAGTAAGATTGAATATCAAAAAGCTTTTGAGATTGCTCGAAAGATTGAAGGGTATCCTCGTCAGACCTCTATCCATGCAGCTGGGGTCGTTATGAGTGACCAAGACCTGACGGACTATATCCCGCTCAAATACGGTGAGGATATGCTGATCACCCAGTATGATGCTCATGGTGTCGAAGCTAATGGCCTTTTAAAAATGGATTTCCTAGGTCTGCGTAACCTAACTTTTGTCCAAAAAATGCAGGAATTATTGGCTGAGTCAGAAGGTGTTCATCTGAAAATCGAAGAGATTGATTTGGAAGACAAAGAAACTCTGGCCCTCTTTGCTGCTGGAAATACCAAGGGGATTTTCCAATTTGAACAACCTGGCGCCATTCGGCTCTTGAAACGAGTTCAGCCGCAAGTCTTTGAAGAGGTAGTAGCAACGACATCCCTCAATAGACCGGGGGCAAGCGATTATATTGATAACTTTGTGGCTCGGAAGCATGGCAAAGAAAAGGTGACGGTGTTAGACCCTGCCTTGGAGGACATTCTGTCATCAACCTATGGCATTATGCTCTATCAAGAGCAAGTCATGCAGGTTGCTCAGCGTTTTGGAGGCTTTAGCCTTGGTAAAGCTGATATTCTCAGACGAGCTATGGGTAAGAAAAATGCTAAAGAGATGCATTTGATGAAGGAAGATTTTATCACAGGAGCTATGAAATTGGGGCATACAGAAGAAAAGTCCAACCAAGTTTTTGCAGTGATGGAAAAGTTTGCAGGCTATGGATTTAACCGATCCCACGCCTATGCTTACTCAGCCCTAGCTTTCCAGCTTGCTTATTTCAAGACACACTATCCTGCTATTTTCTTCCAAGTCATGTTGAATTATTCAAGCAGTGATTACATTGTAGATGCATTGCAGATGGGCTTTGAAGTAGCTCCTTTAGCAATAAACAGCATTCCCTATCATGATAAGATTGCTCAGAAGAAAATCTATCTTGGTTTGAAAGCTATTAAAGGGATGCCGAGAGATTTGTCTTACTGGATTATTGAAAATCGTCCTTTCTCAAGCATTGAAGATTTCGTCACACGTCTTCCCAAGAATTACAAGAAACTGTCGCTTCTGACGCCTTTGGTTGAACTGGGGCTTTTTGATGAATTTGACAAGAATCGTCAGAAAATCTTAGTGAACCTACCAAACTTATTTGTCTTTGTTGAGGAGTTGGGTGGACTCTTTGCGGATACAAATTATAGTTGGACTGAAGCTGATGATTTTACTGAGGCAGAGAAATTTTACAAAGAGCAGGAACTGATTGGGGTAGGTATCAGTGCCCATCCTCTCCAAACTCTTGCCAAACAAGCCCTATATCCGACGACGCCAATCGCTAATCTCACTGAGGGAGCTCAAGCTACTCTCCTAGTTGAAGTGCAAAAACTAAAAGTGATTCGAACTAAGAAGGGCGAGAGTATGGCCTTTCTACAGGTTCATGATAGTAAGTCTCGGATGGATGTAACTGTATTTTCAGATCAATATAGAAAATTCGCCCCCATCCTATCCGAAGGGAAATTTTACTATATCAATGGGAAGGTTCAATCTCGAGATGGTCGTCTGCAAATGATTGCACAAGATTTGAAAGAAGCAGTGGCGGAACGATTCTGGATCCAAGTTAAAAATCACGAATACGATAAAGAGATTTCAAATATCTTAGAACAATACAAAGGCCCAATTCCTGTCATTATCAGGTATGAAGAGGAGCAAAAAACAGTTGTTTCTACACGGCATTTTGTAAAAAAAGAGCTTGCTTTACAGGAGAAATTAAAGGAAATTACCATGAAAACGATTTATCGCTAAAAATACAAAAAATAGAAGAATTTTTGATTTAAATGTGGTATAATCAGTAAGAATGTTAAAAGGAAAAGGAGCAAAAACCAAATGAAACGTATTGCTGTTTTGACCAGTGGTGGAGACGCCCCTGGTATGAATGCTGCCATCCGTGCAGTAGTTCGCCAAGCAATCTCAGAAGGAATGGAAGTTTTTGGTATCTATGATGGGTATGCAGGTATGGTTGCCGGCGAAATTTATCCACTTGATGCTGCTTCAGTAGGAGACATCATTTCCCGTGGTGGTACTTTCCTTCACTCTGCTCGTTACCCTGAGTTTGCACAACTTGAAGGTCAACTTAAAGGGATTGAGCAGTTGAAAAAACACGGTATCGAAGGTGTCGTTGTTATCGGTGGTGACGGTTCTTATCACGGAGCTATGCGCTTGACTGAGCATGGATTCCCTGCTATTGGGCTTCCAGGTACAATCGATAACGATATCGTAGGTACTGACTTCACAATCGGATTTGATACTGCAGTTACTACTGCAATGGATGCAATCGATAAGATTCGTGATACATCATCAAGTCACCGTCGTACTTTCGTTGTTGAAGTAATGGGACGTAATGCTGGTGATATCGCACTTTGGGCAGGTATTGCAACTGGTGCTGATGAAATCATTATCCCTGAAGAAGGCTTCAAGATGGAAGATATCGTAGCTAGTATCAAAGCTGGTTATGAATGTGGTAAAAAACACAACATCATCGTTTTGGCCGAGGGGGTTATGTCTGCCGATGAATTTGGTAAGAAACTCAAGGAAGCAGGAGATACTAGTGACCTTCGTGTGACTGAGCTTGGACATATCCAACGTGGTGGTTCACCAACCGCTCGTGACCGTGTATTAGCGTCACGTATGGGAGCACACGCTGTTAAACTTCTCAAACAAGGAATCGGTGGTGTCGCTGTTGGTATCCGGAACGAAAAAATGGTTGAAAACCCAATTCTTGGAACAGCAGAAGAAGGAGCCTTGTTCAGCCTAACAGCTGACGGCAAAATCGTTGTTAACAACCCTCACAAAGCTGACCTTGGACTTGCTAGCTTGAACAAGAGCTTGTCATAATCAACTTTAACTAATCTGGTAAAATGACCATAAAAGGTCAAATTATATAAAGGAGTCACAAATCATGAATAAACGTGTAAAAATCGTTGCAACTTTGGGTCCTGCGGTTGAAATCCGTGGTGGAAAAAAATTCGGTGATGATGGATACTGGGGTGAAAAACTTGACGTTGAAGCTTCAGCAAAAAACATTGCTAAATTGATTGAAGCAGGAGCTAACACTTTCCGTTTCAACTTCTCACACGGTGACCACCAAGAACAAGGTGAACGTATGGCAACTGTTAAACTTGCAGAAAAACTTGCAGGTAAAAAAGTTGGTTTCCTTCTTGATACTAAAGGACCAGAAATCCGTACTGAATTGTTCGAAGGTGAAGCTAAAGAGTACTCATACAAAACTGGTGAAAAAATCCGTGTTGCAACTAAACAAGGAATCAAATCAACTCGTGAAGTGATTGCTTTGAACGTTGCTGGTGCTCTTGACATCTACGATGATGTTGAAGTTGGTCACCAAGTTTTGGTTGACGATGGTAAACTCGGTCTTCGTGTTTTTTCAAAAGACGATGCAACTCGTGAATTTGAAGTAGTCGTTGAAAATGACGGTATCATTGCTAAGCAAAAAGGTGTAAACATCCCAAACACTAAAATTCCTTTCCCAGCTCTTGCTGAACGTGATAACGATGATATCCGCTTTGGTCTTGAACAAGGTATTAACTTCATCGCGATTTCATTCGTCCGTACTGCAAAAGACGTTAACGAAGTTCGTGCAATCTGTGAAGAAACTGGTAACGGTCACGTTCAATTGTTCGCTAAAATCGAAAACCAACAAGGTATCGAAAACTTGGATGAAATCATTGAAGCTGCTGACGGTATCATGATCGCTCGTGGTGATATGGGTATCGAAGTACCATTCGAAATGGTCCCAGTTTACCAAAAAATGATTATCACTAAAGTGAACGCAGCAGGTAAAGTTGTTATCACAGCAACAAACATGCTTGAAACAATGACTGAAAAACCACGTGCAACTCGTTCAGAAGTATCAGACGTATTTAACGCTGTTATCGACGGAACTGACGCAACAATGCTTTCAGGTGAGTCTGCAAACGGTAAATATCCACTTGAGTCAGTAACAACAATGGCTACAATTGACAAGAACGCTCAAACTCTTCTCAATGAATACGGACGTTTGAACTCAGATACTTTCGAACGTAACTCTAAGACAGAAGTTATGGCTTCAGCAGTTAAAGATGCTACAAACTCAATGGACATCAAATTGGTTGTAACTCTTACTAAGACAGGTCACACAGCACGTTTGATTTCTAAATACCGTCCAAATGCTGATATCTTGGCATTGACATTTGACGAATTGACAGAACGTGGATTGATGTTGAACTGGGGTGTTATCCCAATGTTGACAGATGCTCCATCATCAACTGACGATATGTTCGAAATTGCTGAACGTAAAGCAGTTGAAGCAGGTCTTGTACAATCTGGTGACGATATCGTTATCGTTGCAGGTGTACCAGTTGGAGAAGCTGTTCGTACAAACACAATGCGCATCCGCACTGTACGCTAATCTAACATTACAAAGCCTATCATATCAAGCTTTATCGCTTGTGTGATGGGCCTTTTTTTATCGAAATGGAATGTTTAATCAATAAGAATGGGAAAAAAATGAAAATTATGGTATAATAAAACGAAAAGACCTTTTTAGTAAATTTTGAAAGAGTAAAACATGAGAAAAATTGTCATCAATGGTGGACGTCCATTGCAAGGTGAGATCACCATTAGTGGTGCTAAAAATAGTGTTGTAGCACTTATTCCAGCTATTATCTTATCAGATGATATTGTCACTTTAGATTGTGTTCCAGACATTTCAGACGTTGCTAGTCTTGTCGAAATCATGGAGATTATGGGGGCAACTGTTAAGCGTTATGACGATGTCTTGGAGATTGATCCAAGAGGCGTTCAAAACATTCCTATGCCTTATGGTAAGATTAATAGCTTGCGTGCTTCTTATTATTTCTACGGAAGTCTTTTAGGTCGCTTTGGCGAAGCTACAGTTGGACTTCCTGGTGGATGTGATCTGGGGCCTCGTCCGATTGACCTTCACTTGAAAGCCTTTGAAGCCATGGGTGCTAAGGTCAGCTATGAGGGAGATAATATGAATTTATCTGCCCAAGGTAAGGGACTTCATGGCGCAAGTATTTACATGGATACCGTTAGCGTTGGAGCAACGATTAACACTATGATTGCTGCGGTAAAAGCTAAGGGACGTACTGTCATTGAAAATGCTGCTCGTGAACCGGAAATTATCGATGTTGCTACCCTTTTGAACAACATGGGGGCTCATATTCGTGGTGCAGGGACTGATATTATCATTATTGATGGTGTCGAGAAACTTCATGATACTCGTCACCAAGTTATTCCAGACCGTATCGAAGCTGGGACCTATATTTCACTTGCTGCGGCGGTAGGAAAAGGAATTCGCATTAACAACGTTCTCTATGAACATTTAGAAGGCTTTATCGCCAAACTAGAGGAAATGGGCGTTCATATGACGGTCTCAGAAGACAGTATCTTCGTTGAAGAACAGTCTGATTTGAAGGCCATCAATATCAAAACAGCTCCTTATCCTGGATTTGCAACCGATTTGCAACAGCCTATAACTCCGCTATTGCTGACCGCGCAAGGTCGTGGAACCATTATTGATACGATCTATGAGAAACGTGTCAATCATGTCTTTGAATTAGCAAAAATGGATGCAGATATTACGACTACAAATGATCACATTATTTATAACGGTGGTCGTAAGTTACACGGGGCAAGTGTAAAGGCTACAGACTTGCGAGCTGGTGCTGCACTTGTCATCGCTGGCTTGATGGCTCAAGGCCAGACTGAAATTACGAATATTGAGTTTATCCTTCGTGGCTACTCAGATATTATTGAAAAATTGCGTAGTCTTGGAGCGGATATTACACTCGTTGAAGACTAAGCCGTTGAGGTGATTATGAATATTTGGACCAAATTAGCAATGTTTTCTTTTTTTGAAACGGAGCGCTTGTATTTGCGTCCTTTCTTTTTTAGTGACAGTCAAGCGTTTTTCGAGATTGCTTCAAACCCTGAGAATTTACAGTTTATTTTTCCCAGTCAAGCAAGTTTGGAAGAAAGTCAGTACGCCCTTGCTAACTATTTTATGAAGAATCCTCTAGGGGTTTGGGCTATTTGTCTCCAAGGAAATCAGGAAATGATTGGCTCTATTAAATTTGAAAAAATCGATGAAATCAAAAAAGAAGCAGAAATTGGTTACTTCTTAAAAAAGGATTCTTGGTCACAAGGTTTTATGACAGAAGTGGTTACCAAGCTATGCCAGCTTTCATTTGATGAATTTGGTTTAAAACAATTATCCATCATCACTCATTTGGAAAATCAAGCTAGTCAAAAAGTAGCCTTAAAATCGGGCTTTAGCCTCGTCCGACAGTTTAAGGGAAGCGATCGCTATACACGAAAAATGAGGGACTATCTTGAATTTCGATACATAAAAGGAGAATTCAATGAGTAAACACCAGGAAATTTTGTCCTATCTGGAAGAGTTGCCAATTGGGAAGAGAGTTAGTGTTCGCAGTATTTCCAATCACCTAGGTGTTAGTGACGGAACAGCCTACCGAGCTATCAAAGAAGCTGAAAATCGTGGCATCGTTGAAACTCGACCACGTAGTGGAACCATACGGGTCAAGTCCCAGAAAGTGGCTATTGAGAGGCTAACCTATGCTGAAATTGCTGAAGTCACCTCCTCTGAAGTTTTAGCCGGCCAGGAAGGGCTAGAGAGAGAGTTTAGCAAATTTTCCATTGGGGCCATGACAGAGCAGAATATCCTGTCCTATCTTCATGATGGTGGTCTTGTGATCGTAGGTGACCGTACTCGTATTCAACTTCTAGCCTTAGAAAATGAAAATGCGGTCCTCGTTACAGGTGGTTTTCATGTTCAGGACGATGTTCTTGAGTTGGCCAATAAAAAAAATATTCCAGTCCTGAGAAGTAAACATGATACTTTTACAGTAGCGACCATGATTAACAAAGCCCTCTCAAATGTTCAAATCAAAACCGACATTCTGACAGTTGAAAAGCTCTATCGTCCCAGTCATGAGTATGGTTTTTTGAGAGAAACGGATACAGTCAAAGACTATCTAGACTTGGTTCGTAAGAACAGAAGTAGCCGTTTTCCAGTCGTTAACCAATACCAAGTGGTTGTTGGGGTTGTTACTATGCGTGACGCAGGAGACAAGTCTCCCAGCACGACGATTGACAAGGTGATGACGCGCAGTATCTTCGTAACAGGATTGGCGACCAATATTGCCAATGTCAGTCAACGAATGATTGCAGAAGACTTTGAGATGGTTCCCGTTGTCAGAAGCAACCAAACCCTACTTGGTGTCGTAACACGACGAGATGTCATGGAAAAGATGAGCCGTTCCCAAGTTTCTGCCTTGCCAACTTTCTCAGAGCAAATTGGGCAAAAACTCTCTTATCATCATGATGAAGTCGTTATAACTGTTGAGCCCTTCATGTTGGAGAAAAATGGGGTCCTTGCTAATGGAGTCTTGGCTGAAATCCTCAACCATATGACCCAAGACCTAGTTGTGAATAGCGGACGTAATCTCATCATTGAACAGATGTTGATTTATTTCTTGCAGGCTGTACAGATAGATGATACTCTGCGGATTCAGGCTCGTATTATTCACCACACGAGACGCTCAGCTATTATTGATTATGATATTTATCATGGTCATCAGATTGTTTCAAAAGCAAATGTTACGGTTAAAATTAATTAGAATCTAGGAGAAAAAATGATAACTTTAAAATCAGCACGTGAAATCGAAGCCATGGACAAGGCTGGTGATTTCCTAGCAAGTATCCATATCGGCTTACGTAATTTGATTAAGCCAGGCGTGGATATGTGGGAAGTTGAAGAGTACGTTCGTCGACGTTGTAAAGAGGAGAATTTCCTTCCTTTACAGATTGGTGTGGATGGTGCTGTCATGGATTACCCCTATGCCACTTGTTGCTCTCTCAATGACGAAGTAGCTCACGCTTTCCCACGTCATTACATCTTGAAAGATGGCGATTTGCTCAAGGTTGACATGGTATTGGGTGGTCCGATTGCCAAATCCGACCTCAATGTATCTAAACTCAACTTTAACAATGTTGAGCAAATGAAAAAATACACCCAAAGTTATACTGGTGGTTTAGCTGACTCATGTTGGGCTTATGCGGTTGGTACACCGTCTGAAGAAGTGAAAAACCTTATGGACGTAACCAAGGAAGCTATGTATGTAGGAATTGAGCAAGCAGTTGTCGGCAATCGTATCGGTGATATTGGTGCAGCCATTCAAGAATACGCTGAAAGTCGCGGTTACGGGGTTGTACGTGATTTGGTTGGACATGGTGTTGGTCCAACTATGCACGAGGAGCCAATGGTTCCTAACTACGGCATTGCAGGCCGTGGACTCCGTCTCCGTGAAGGAATGGTACTAACCATTGAACCCATGATCAATACTGGAGACTGGGAAATTGATACAGATATGAAGACTGGCTGGGCTCATAAAACCATCGATGGGGGCCTATCTTGTCAATATGAACACCAGTTCGTGATTACCAAAGACGGCCCTGTTATCTTGACTAGTCAAGGTGAAGAAGGAACGTATTAAAATAAAGGAGCTTAGCTCCTTTTTGTGTCAAATTTAGTCAAAATCAATAAGCGTAGCAGACTTCTTACAAATTTATTCTTTTGTAGTAAAATAGGATTAGAATTTTGAGAAAGTAGGTAATTCGTTGGAGTCGATTATATTTCTAGTATCCGTTTTTTTAGCAGGTATCCTGTCCTTCTTTTCACCCTGCATCTTTCCTTTGCTACCTGTCTATGCTGGTATTTTACTGGATGATCAGGGAAATTCGAAAAGCTTTCGCTTTTTTGGAAGAGACGTTGCATGGTCAGGTTTAATTCGGACCTTGTGCTTTATTGCAGGAATCTCCCTCATTTTCTTTATTTTAGGATTTGGAGCTGGATTCCTAGGGCACATGCTCTATGCGGACTGGTTTCGTTATGCTATGGGGATAGTTATTATTCTTTTAGGACTTCATCAGATGGAAATCTTGCATTTCAACAAACTGGAGGTTCAAAAGACAGTCACCTTCAAACAGTCCAAGTCGAATCACTATCTGTCAGCCTTTTTACTTGGGATAACCTTTAGTTTTGGTTGGACCCCATGTATCGGACCAGTCTTAAGTTCAGTCTTGGCCCTAGCAGCTTCAGGTGGCAATGGTGCTTGGCAAGGAGCCGTGTTAACATTAGTATACACATTGGGAATGGCCCTTCCTTTCATTGTTTTGGCCTTGGCTTCGGGCTGGATTATGCCCTATTTTAGTAAATTAAAACCCCATATGATTCTACTAAAGAAAATCGGGGGAGCTTTGATTATTTTGATGGGATTATTATTAATGCTAGGGCAGTTAAATGCCTTATCAGGAATTCTTGGATAAAAGGAGAAAAAGATGAAAAAAGTTATTTTTGCTGGATTGAGCCTCATGTCTCTATTCTTGTTGATTGCCTGTGGTGAAAAAGAAACCAAACAGACAAGCAGTCCAAAACAACCCGCTGTACAACAAATCGCAGTCGGTAAGGATGCACCAGACTTTACCTTGCAGTCTATGGATGGCAAAGAAGTAAAGTTATCAGACTTTAAAGGGAAAAAGGTCTATTTAAAATTCTGGGCTTCTTGGTGTGGACCATGTAAAAAAAGCATGCCCGAGCTGATGGAATTAGCTGCCAAACAAGATCGAGACTTTGAAATCTTGAGTGTCATTGCACCTGGTTTACAAGGTGAAAAAACAGTTCAAGACTTTCCAAAATGGTTTCAAGAGCAAGGGTATAAGGATATACCAGTCTTGTATGATACCCAAGCAACTGCCTTTCAAGCCTACCAAATTCGTAGTATTCCAACGGAATACTTGATTGACAGTCAAGGTAAAATCGGGAAAATTCAGTTCGGTGCTATTAGCAATGCAGATGCGGAAGCAGCATTTAAAGAAATGAAATAAAATAAAGAAAAAATCGCGATTGTTCGCGATTTTTTTTATAGTTTTTCATTGATAAAGCGGATAAATTGATTCCACCAAACCTTCAAAAAGAAGGCTTTTTCTACTTTCTTTTCAGCGACCATTTCAAAAGAAGGTTTTTCAGAAGTGAGATAACCTTGACCGACCAAATCCTGATCGTCATAGGTTAGAGTACCGACAACCTTGCCTTCTTCCAGTGGAGCTATTTCTGATTTTGGTGTGAATTGAAGAGCTGATGTTGTTTCACTTCCAACTCGTTGGACGATTGAAATATCTGACTTAGCAATTGCAGCTACCTTATCTTCTTTCCCATCAAGGACTGTCACTTTGCTATCTTTATAGGTTTCGCCTTTCTGAACGACAGTTTTTAAAGCAAAGTTTGCAGAAACATAATCTAAAAGTGAAGAAGTTGCAGTAAAACGTGCATAAGGGTTGCTATCTTGCTGGTCTGCATTTAAAACAACCGTAATGATACGCATCCCTTTCTCAACAGTTGTTCCAACGAAAGAAGCACCGGCTTTGTCGGTAGTACCTGTTTTCAAACCGTCGACACCACCACGATAGGCTGGCATTCCTTCCAACATATAGTTGGTTGAGTGGATTTCAAGTCCAGCAAAAGTAGAAGTTGGCTTTTTGGTGATTTCCAAAACTTGAGGATAATCTCGGATGAGATTACGAGCGACGATTGCAACGTCGTAGGCACTCAACTTGTTTTCATCATCTTTTTTAGAACCAGGATAGATATTATCACCAAGGGTCTCATTATTTAAACCAGTTGTGTTTACAATAGTTGCATCTTGAATTCCCCATTCAAGAAGTTTAGCCCTCATCTTATCAACGAAATCTTTCTCAGAACCAGCAATTTTTTCTGCTAGCGCAATCGCAGCGCTGTTTGCACTGGATACCATTGTAGCCTCTAATAGTTGTTCAACAGTATAATTTCGAGCTTCCATAGGGACGTTACTCGCCTCAGAATTAGTTGTAAGTTTGTAAGGATAGTCCGAAATATCGACAGGTGTAGATAGGCTGATAGTTCCTTGTTCCAGAGCTTCATAGACCAAATAAACTGTAACCAGTTTCGTAATAGAAGCAATTTCTACAGGCTGATTTGCATCTTTTTCGTAGAGGATCTTTCCAGTTGTAGCCTCGACAGCAATGGCATGTTTAGCAGCAACATCAAACTCCTGAGCAGAAACAGTAGAAACTGTTCCAAAAACAAAAAGTGTTATAAAAGATAGAATTATTTTTTTCATATTAGCTTTATTTTATCATAAAGAAAAAAAATATTCTCGATTTTATACTAAAGCCATCTTATCTTTTGAAGAAATATGATAAAATAAATAGAGGAGGATGCCTATGTTCCGTAGAAACAAATTATTTTTTTGGACAGCTGAAATTTTATTATTAACATTGATTTTCTATCTTTGGAGAGAGATGGGAGCGATTATTACTCCTTTCGTGACAGTTGTGAATACCATCATGATTCCATTTTTGTTAGGTGGATTTTTTTACTACATTACCAATCCAATCGTTACTTTCTTAGAAAAGAGATGTAAAATCAATCGTCTAATTGGTGTCTTGGTCACTCTTTGTGCCTTAATTGGCGTTATCGTTGTAGGGGTCGTTTATCTCTTGCCGATTTTGATCAATCAGTTGACAAGCTTGATTATTTCTAGTCAAAACATCTATAGTAGACTACAAGATTTGATCATTGATTTGTCCATGAATCCAGTCTTCCAAAATATTGATATTCAACAAACAATTCAACAGTTAAATCTCTCCTATGTGGATATCCTACAGAATATTCTTAATAGCGTCAGCAACAGTTTAGGAAGCGTCCTTTCAGCCTTGTTTAGCACGGTTCTGATTCTCATTATGACCCCCGTCTTCTTGATTTATTTCTTGTTAGATGGACATAAGTTGCTGCCTATGTTGGAACGAACTGTCTTAAAACATGACAAATTAAATCTCTCTAGCCTCTTGACCAATCTCAATGCAACTATAGCGCGCTACATCAGTGGAATTGCAATTGATGCCGTTATTATCGGATGTTTAGCCTATATTGGTTATAGCGTTATCGGATTAAAGTACGCCCTAGTTTTTGCTATTTTCTCTGGAATCGCAAATTTGATTCCTTATGTTGGTCCAAGTATTGGCTTGATTCCAATGGTGATTGCCAATGTGTTCACGGATCCTCATCGTATGTTGATTGCGGTTGCTTATATGCTTATTATTCAACAGATTGACGGAAATGTTCTCTATCCACGTATCGTTGGAGGGGTTATGAAAGTGCATCCGATTACGATTTTGGTGCTCCTCTTACTGTCAAGTAATATCTACGGCGTTATAGGGATGATTGTAGCAGTGCCAACTTACTCTATTCTCAAAGAAATCACTAAGTTTTTGGCGAAATTATATGAAAATCATAAGGAAGCTAAAGAACTGGAAAAATCAGAATCTATTTAGAATCAGGGGAACCTGATTTTTTTGTGAGCATAATACCGCTAGAATGAAATAAGCTTGAATTGTATAAAGAAGCAGAAGAACAGCACTTTGTAAGATTCAGATTAATTCATAAAATATGTGTAAAACACTTGCAATTTAGCAGAAATTTGATAAAATAGTAAGGAAAGTTAGACTGTATTGCCTACTGTCTATCTATAAAATATATTTTATTGGAGGCTTTTACTCAAATGGCAAAAGAAAAATACGATCGTAGTAAACCACACGTTAACATTGGTACTATCGGACACGTTGACCACGGTAAAACTACTTTGACTGCAGCTATCACAACTGTTTTGGCACGTCGCTTGCCTTCAGCAGTTAACCAACCTAAAGACTATGCGTCTATCGATGCTGCTCCAGAAGAACGCGAACGCGGTATCACTATCAACACTGCGCACGTTGAATATGAAACTGCAAAACGTCACTATGCTCACATCGACGCTCCAGGACACGCGGATTACGTTAAAAACATGATCACTGGTGCCGCTCAAATGGACGGAGCTATCCTTGTAGTAGCTTCAACTGACGGACCAATGCCACAAACTCGTGAACACATCCTTCTTTCACGTCAAGTTGGTGTTAAACACCTTATCGTCTTCATGAACAAAATTGACTTGGTAGACGACGAAGAATTGCTTGAATTGGTTGAAATGGAAATCCGTGACCTCTTGTCAGAATACGACTTCCCAGGTGACGATCTTCCAGTTATCCAAGGTTCAGCTCTTAAAGCACTTGAAGGTGATACTAAATACGAAGATATCATCATGGAATTGATGGATACTGTTGATGAGTACATCCCAGAACCAGAACGTGATACAGATAAACCATTGCTTCTCCCAGTCGAAGACGTATTCTCAATCACTGGACGTGGTACTGTTGCTTCAGGACGTATCGACCGTGGTACTGTTCGTGTCAACGACGAAATCGAAATCGTTGGTATCAAAGACGAAACTCAAAAAGCAGTTGTTACTGGTGTTGAAATGTTCCGTAAACAACTTGATGAAGGTCTTGCCGGAGATAACGTAGGTGTACTTCTTCGTGGTATTCAACGTGACGAAATCGAACGTGGACAAGTTATCGCTAAACCAGGTTCAATCAACCCACACACTAAATTCAAAGGTGAAGTCTACATCCTTACTAAAGAAGAAGGTGGACGTCACACTCCATTCTTCAACAACTACCGCCCACAATTCTACTTCCGTACTACTGACGTTACAGGTTCAATCGAACTTCCGGCAGGTACTGAAATGGTAATGCCTGGTGATAACGTGACTATCGACGTTGAGTTGATCCACCCAATCGCCGTAGAACAAGGTACTACATTCTCTATCCGTGAGGGTGGACGTACTGTTGGTTCAGGTATGGTTACAGAAATCGAAGCTTAATTCGATTAAGTTCCCAGAAGAACAATTATTTAAGTCAGACACTAAAAGAATCTTGCCTTGCAAGGTTCTTTTTTTATTCTTGATCTATTTAAAGTGCTCCTACTCTAGCAGTATAATCGTTTTTTTGGTATAATAAAAGTTATGGAAATCGAAAAAACCAATCGTATGAATGCGCTTTTTGAATTTTATGCTGCGCTTTTGACAGACAAGCAGATGAACTATATTGAACTCTACTATGCTGATGACTACAGTCTTGCTGAGATTGCTGAAGAGTTCGGTGTCAGTCGTCAAGCTGTTTATGATAATATCAAGCGGACAGAAAAGATTCTAGAAGATTATGAGATGAAATTGCACATGTATTCGGACTACATTGTCCGCAGTCAGATTTTTGACCAGATCTTGGAGCGCTATCCCAAGGATGACTTTCTGCAGGGGCAGATAGAAGTTTTAACAAGCATTGATAATAGAGAATAAGAGGAAGAAAAATGGCATTTGAAAGTTTAACAGAACGTTTGCAGAACGTTTTTAAAAATCTACGTAAAAAAGGAAAAATTTCTGAGGCTGATGTCCAAGAAGCGACCAAAGAGATTCGTTTGGCCTTGCTGGAAGCTGACGTTGCTTTGCCTGTTGTAAAGGACTTTATCAAGAAGGTTCGTGAGCGTGCAGTAGGGCACGATGTCATTGATACCCTCAATCCTGCCCAACAGATTATCAAAATCGTTGATGAGGAACTGACAGCTGTTTTAGGTTCCGATACGGCAGAGATTATCAAGTCACCAAAAATTCCAACCATTATCATGATGGTCGGTTTGCAGGGGGCTGGTAAAACAACATTTGCTGGTAAGCTGGCTAATAAACTCAAGAAGGAAGAAAATGCTCGTCCTTTGATGATTGCGGCAGATATTTATCGTCCAGCAGCCATCGATCAGTTGAAAACACTTGGACAACAAATTGATGTTCCTGTCTTTGCACTTGGAACAGAGGTTCCAGCTGTTGAGATTGTTCGTCAAGGTTTGGAGCAAGCACAAGCCAATCACAACGACTATGTCTTGATCGATACGGCAGGTCGTTTACAGATTGATGAGCTCTTAATGAATGAGCTTCGTGACGTAAAAGCATTGGCCCAACCAAACGAAATTCTACTCGTAGTGGACGCCATGATTGGTCAGGAAGCGGCTAATGTTGCCCGTGAGTTTAATGCTCAGTTAGAAGTGACTGGTGTTATCCTTACCAAGATTGATGGGGATACTCGTGGTGGTGCGGCTTTGTCTGTTCGCCACATCACTGGTAAACCTATCAAGTTCACTGGTACGGGTGAAAAGATTACAGATATCGAAACCTTCCACCCAGACCGTATGTCAAGCCGTATCCTTGGCATGGGGGATATGCTGACCTTGATTGAGAAAGCTTCTCAGGAATACGATGAGCAAAAAGCTCTTGAAATGGCTGAGAAGATGCGTGAAAACACCTTTGATTTCAATGATTTCATTGACCAATTGGATCAGGTGCAAAATATGGGATCAATGGAAGACTTGCTCAAGATGATTCCAGGTATGGCTAACAACCCTGCCCTTCAAAACATGAAGATGGATGAGCGCCAGATTGCGCGTAAACGTGCCATTGTATCTTCTATGACACCTGAAGAGCGTGAAAATCCTGATCTGTTAAATCCAAGCCGTCGCCGTCGTATCGCTGCAGGTTCTGGAAATACCTTTGTCGAAGTTAATAAATTCATCAAGGACTTTAACCAGGCTAAACAGCTCATGCAAGGTGTCATGTCTGGAGATATGAACAAGATGATGAAGCAGATGGGAATCAATCCAAACAACCTTCCTAAAAATATGCCAAATATGGGAGGAATGGATATGTCTGCCCTTGAAGGCATGATGGGACAAGGTGGCATGCCGGATATGTCGGGTCTCGGAGGAGCAGGCATGCCAGATATGAGCCAGATGTTTGGTGGCGGACTCAAAGGTAAAATCGGTGAATTTGCAATGAAGCAGTCTATGAAACGTATGGCCAACAAAATGAAAAAAGCGAAGAAGAAACGCAAATAAAAAAAGGACAGCAGGAATGCTTTCCCTACATATAAAAAGAACTCTGAATCCGATTCAGAGTTCTTTTGTGTTTGATTGGTTTATTCCCACTCAACGACTAAATAAGGTCGTCAAATCGTTTATATAACAGTGTTTTTAGCGTGTGGTTATGATTTTGGAGACTCTCTCAGTATTGCTTGATTTCCATTGAAATTAACTTTTGTATTTTTAGCGTGTTGTATATTGATTAATCCAGTCATTTCATTAGCCAGTTCCTTATCAACTCCTGACCACATATGAGCATAGTGCTTCAAAGTGATCTCTGGACTTGAGTGTCCTAGTCGTTTTGAAACGATCAGCACCGATGCGTTAAGCTCGTTAATAAGGTAGGATGCGTGAGAATGTCGTAAACCTTTTGCTTGAATCAATGGGACATTTGCTAATTTGGCATAACGCTTAATGATTCTTGAAATGGTTGATTTAAGCATAGGGTTACCATCGTAACTTAAAACAAAACTTACTTTTCCAAGTTCAGATTGACGTTCTTTCCATGCTTTCAAGATTTGGATGGTATCATCATCTAAAGTAACGATACGGAGACCAGCATCTGTTTTAGTGTGGTTCTGTCTTTGCCAATTATTCTTATTAGTCATAATCAGCATATGAGCCACTCTGAGCTCTTTTTTCTCAAAATCAATATCGTTCCACCAGATTGCTGTTCCTTCGTTCACACGCATCCCGGTACAGAAGTAGAGCCACAGCATAACAAAGCATAACAAAGCATAAATGCTCATAGAAATCAGAAATGCAGATATTGCTAATAACTTCTTCAAAGTCGTTTTTTGTCCAATACTCAGCGATACTTTTCCCTTTTGGAATAGATTTTACTTTCATTGAAACATTCTTCTGTAGATATTGCATATCAACAGCGAAATCCAATGACTTTCTAAAAGTTCCAAAAGTAAGACCTGCATAGGCTTGCGAATAATTACCACCATTTTTAGCTAATAGCCATGTTCTAAAGTTCTGAACTTCACGAACAGTTATGTCTTTGAGTTTTTTCTTCCCAAATCGATTGAAAACAATTTTTAAGGACGGCTGACGTGTTGCATAAGTATGTTCGCTTACTTCTGACTGATAGTAAGGTAAATAAACTGTATTCATGAACTGCTCATAAGTCATATCGTAATTAGAGTATCCATCTGACTGAAGATAGTCATTTTTGACCCTAATCGCTTCTGTATAGGCTTCTTTTGCAGTAGTGAATTTTTTACCATTTGGGTCTTTACGAGACTTTTTCTTGATACGTTTACCAGTGATTTTATCGTTACCTAGGCTAACTTCATAGTAGAATTGACCTTTATCATCAATATACACATCTTGGAAGTTTGTTTTAGCCATAAATTACCTACTTTCTATTCGTTCAGTAACTTAAAGCCAAGAATCTCCTCAACAGCTTCGATTGGAACAGTTCCTAATCGTCTATTGTTGTAAATGGTATACCCTTGTTGTACCATATTCAACTTAGTTTGTCTAATAATTTGTTGAGCTGTAGCTTTTGCGTAGCCTAGTTTAACCAAATCATCAGAAGTAATATTCAACAGATTTTTACTATTCATTTTCTTCCTCCTTCTTGATATTGTTACGCTGAGGATTGCAACGCCGAGAATCAAGATACTTAGCAAAGAAGTAGGTACGTTCAATGATGAGCCCAAGAAGGGGAGTATAATTCGCACGTGCATACCATACTAGCTCTTCAAACTCAGTGAAGTCATTCTGTTCAATGATATCCACCACCTCTTGCATGAAGTCATCTGAGTTCATCTCTACAAGGAACTTATCAAGGTTAAATCCACAGCCTACCTCAATATCATTCAGATCATATTGCGTTTTATCCTTATTCTCAGCGTGGGTAAAGTAGTCAAAGAGTCCTTTTGGAGATTGGACAACTTCCACGTGAGAAGGGCCGTTCAGCTTATCTTTGATTAGTTCAGATACTTGTTTGTAGCTCTTGAGTGAATCGAAGAAGAATGCTCCGTGTTTGTGAGCCTTTTTCAATTCTCCTGTTTGGCGATTGATGTCTTTATCGTGCCACGGGCTCAAGATAAAGGGAATATGCAATTCTTCAAGAATTACAAGATAGTCTGCAGGGGCGCTCTCTTTGTAGAATAAGAATGTCCACTTGCTAGAACGTTGTTCTTTTGCCATTTTTCACCTCATTTCTGTGATTACTGATTATTGGATAAATGGGGGGTCGTAGTAACCCCCATTTATCTTGGTCAATAGAAAAGAAGGGAGCTATTTGGCTACTGCTAAACGCAAGCCATAGCCCCCTCTTTTACCGTTTTTTACCAACTAACCAAAGGTTATTGCGACCCCGATTAGGTGCAGAGAAGTAGTAGTCAGGATGCTGACTAGATACTTCCTCTTTTAGTTGGGAAGTCATATCACTCAAGACTTTTTGCCCCTGCTGGTCTCTTGGGACTTTAATGAATACTCTGACTTCATCTTTTTGGATGTCTACAACACTCTTACGAGCACAACGATTGAAGCTGCCGTTGATTGGGTTGTGGGTTGTAATGGTTTGGTTATCTATTTTTGTGACTTTCTCTGATTTTTCACGTTGTGTCAGGAAATTACGGAGCTTGAAAGTGTGGTAGATGGATTTGAAATAGTTGAAAAGATTATCAAATCGAACACGATTCATGATTTCAAGCGTAACGGATGCAAACAATGCACCTAGTAAGTAGCTCATAACCGTATAAGAGTATTGGCTTCCCATTGTTAGATAGCTACTGACTTGCGAAAGGTCAAGGGCGATAGGAAGCGTTAGGGCAATAGTGCTCGCTAGAAAGTCTAATGACCATCCAAGAAATCCTGTTATAAGTGAAAAGAGAATCAAGTAGATGTTGAGGTTGTAAGTCCTCATGAAGAATGATTTTTTTATCATTAGAGAATACCTTCCGTTGTGTAGTATGTAGGACAAAGTAGTGGGAGTACCTGATAGGGATGCTCATTGTCAATGACCTGTATCAAGCCAGTGCCGTGTCCAGTCGGAATAACAATACCTTCAGGATTTAGGTCAGGAAACAAAAATTGAACAGATTTGCTATTTATATTTCCAATCTGAATTAGAACATTAAGCTGTTCCCTTACTGATACTGGAATCGTGGTGTGGTCAAATCGCTGGCTTACTAAGAGCAAGTGAATTTTTGTAGCCCGTCCAAGTAGAGTAATTTGTGACAAAAGAGAGAAAAAAGATTCCTTGATTGCCTTATTGACTCCCTCTGAAAGAGCCAGTACCTCGTCTATGACAATTGTGAGATGTGCGAATTCATGACGGGGATTGTCATATAGAATTGCTTGACGTTGTTGAATCAGATTTAGGCATTGACTTAAACGCTCATTGACCTCTGAAACGAAATCAGACTTAGAACGGTTCTCCACGGGATGAATGACTGCGATTTTGTGTTCGCGAGCCCAACGACTTGGGGAATCAAACTTAGGGTCTACGATGATGAGGTCGCTCTGATTTTTGAGAACGGAGAGCAGGTAGGTAAGGGCATAACTTTTCCCTGAGCCCGAGTTTCCACAGATAGCCATGTGGTTCACCTTATCAAGATTGAGAGTAAAATTTTCCATAATTGGAATCTGATTCTTTGGTAGGTTGGATGTGTACTTGTCAAGGTCAGGGATGACCAAACGTTTTGAGATACCCACGTTCCAAGGGAAGAAGCGTCCACGCTGAACATGAATGTCATCTGTCTTGAGAGGGATAAAGTAAGTGGCATTCTGTTTCAGAAGTGTATAGTGAGGGTACAAGGAAGCGTTAGCAATCAAGAAGATTTTGTTATAGAGTTCATCATCTAGGATGTAGGCACAAGGAAGCCTAGGGATGAAGATGAAGCCACCCTCTTGAATGACAATATTGAAGCTATTGGTGTAGCTTGTTTCCCCCTGCATCAGAGCCCCAAGAGCCATGTTGAGGCTCTGGAGCAAGTAAGATTGCAGGACAGTATCTGCTTTAGTTGCCATTATTTGACCTCCTTGATACCGTCAGCTTTGAAGTAGACATTGTAGCGAACCTCAACGGCTTGGAGATTTTCAAATTCAATCAAGCTTAGAAATTCAGGAAGTTTGACCTTGTCTTCAAATTTTACTTGGAAAGGTTCAAGCCCTTCTTGAACAAAGGTTGCCTTGTAGGCGATAATCTCACCGGTTGGCTTTCCATCTTCAAAGAGTTGTTGGGGTTCAAGCTCAGTGCTTAAACTGTGAATCGGTTTAGTAGGAATGACATATTCCGTTGCAGTTGTGGCTGAGTAGCCATCTTTCTTGTGTTTGGTTTTAATTGTCATGGGTTTTATCCTCCTTTATGGCTTAATTGTTTTGTTAGGGGAACGTGCTCAGTTTGAGTCGTGAGCTGGACTGTCTTAGCTAAGTACATATCTATGATAGACGTTTTAAACTTTTCTTGATTTCAAGATTTTTGAAAGTGTAGCACTCAAAGTTGTGCTACGAGTGAGACGAATTCGATTAACCATTCAACTAGGCTATCAGCAATTTGGTAAGATGTTTCTTCCTTTGGAAAATCAGGGAAGAAATCATATAAGTCAGTTGCCAAGGTTGAGAGATTTTGTTGAATACCTTTCTTTTTGGATTTGAAAAGATGCTTTGTGGAATCGTGTCCTTCAGAAAGAATAAGTTCTGTCAATTGAGTAATGAGCAACTTGCAAAAGTCAATACTAGGGAAGAAAACACTCTTTACATTAGGAAGATTTAGTGTTTCTTACAAGGCATCTACAGTGTCTAAGGTAATATTTCGTTTACCTCTTAGGATTTGACTAACGGCAGGAGCAGAGATTTCTATAGGTTCATCAAAATTATAATAAAAGATACTGTTCTGAGCTTTACCTTGCTCAATCAATTCTTGTTTGATAGCTTGACCAAGTAATTCACAATAGAGAGTTTTAACTTTAGCTTTTAGCATAAGTTGTCCTTTCCTGTCCTCAGACGGAAAGAAACAAATGAGCTATTACAGTTACCGAGTAGATGCAAGAATGGCACAAAAAAGAAACGGTGAAACAGTAATATGCAAAACTAAACCTTTACCGCACGCATAGTAATCATATTGTTTCAATCCGTCCTTTGCTGGCCAGCTTTTGGACTTTTTATTTTTTGAGATATAAATATCCCTGATATTATTATAAAGTCAAAAAACGTGGTATAATTTAGGCATAAATAATTTATTTTAATGAAAGAAATACCAGGTTTTGTATGAAGTTCAAGAATACTAAGAAATACTTGCTCGATATTGCTTCCCTTCGGTTAGATTGTAAAGTGAGAGAGATAAATAGAGAACGTAAAGAAGTATCTTCTCGGGAATACTATTGGGAACATGGTAAAAAGAAAAAACAGAATCCAAAATACAGCAAGTTGTCAAATGAAGAAATATATTCAAAAAATGCCCCTTTAATTGGACAAATTCGAGGAGGAAAAATAAATAAAAAAAATCCTCATTTATTTACCAATTCAGCAGTTAGGGCAATTTACAATAATTGTAAAATTAGTCCAACCGATACCGGCTTTGGATTAAATGAAGAAGAACAAATCAACTTTAGAAAACGAAATATGATGTTCAAATCATATGACGAAATTTTTTTCGGAAGTGAGTCGGAACAGCGTACAATGGAGACGTTTTTTCCAACAGCATTGATGCTAGATATTTTGTATGAAAAATATGATGAAAACTTATGGAGAATTGTTTTAGGTTATGTCCCATTAAATATTGTGTTTGAGAAAATAAAGCAAAATGTCAAAGATACTAAAAAGGTGTATAGCCTTCTTGTTAAGGATAACTGGGAATTACTTATGACAGGTATTTTTAGAGCCAGTGAAAGATTTGGTACACATGGGAATTCTTTTGAAGATATCTTTACATTGGATATAGAATACTTTGTAAGTTTTTATAATTCATCCTTCCCGAGTAGGCAGGAGGGGGAGAATAGATTGGCAAAGATTGAAAGAGTTTTATCTTTGTTTTATGAGGAGGTGTTGAAAGACAAGTTTGAGCAATTTATAAATGAGAGAGAAGGATTTGAATATCATAGTATTGAATCTATGGTTGCTATTCAAAAAGAAGCTCAGGGATATAAGAAGAGAATTATTGAATTTGAATCTTCGAAATTATTAGGAATTTATAGCTCTTCTTGGGATGATAATTTTTTAGACGAGCTTGAGGCTCTCAATGCAAAAGAAGAACTAACAGATGAATATTCGGATTTGCTCCATGTTACTAGGATATCCAAATTGATTGACAGAGTTTTTGAGGAAATGACTGTTTTACAGAGTAAACATGAAGACAGTAATCACTGGGGTGGTAACTATCTTGGGTATATCAAAAAATATCAAAAAGGGAATGAAATATTAGCTTATTTTTCCTCTGGTGACTCCGCTGAATTAAAGCCATTGATACTAGACAGTGAAAAACAAGCAGACCGATGGAACGAACATCTTAGAAGGAGATTATACATCAAAAAGCATCCTAATAGCTATTTAGCAAAAGAAGAACGAGAGCAAATGGAATGGTTTAGAGATAGGAGAAATAAAAAACTTTGAGTTTTATGTCTCAAAGTTTTTTGGATATGTCTAAAAAATTATTGAAGACTGAATTTTTATCCTTAAATGGTATAATAGAGTGAATATGAAAAATTGGTAAAGGAGTACCCTTTAGTGCATTGCTCACACAATATACTAAATAACTATTAAATCCCTTTTGCTGATGAAATATGTGAGGTATGTGATGTTAGATAAGGGGAACAGTGATCAGTCTAACAAGACTGTGATGACACTAAAGGAACAGAAGAATCAAGCAAATGAGTTTGTTGCACGTTGGAAAGATAGAGGGAATGAACGACAAGATTCACAGCCTTTTTGGCTTGACCTTTTGCAGTCAGTTTATGGCATTGAAAAGCCAACTGAGTATATCACTTTTGAAGATAAGGTTATGCTTGACCATACCAGTTTCATTGATGGCTATATTGAAAAGACTAAAGTCTTGATTGAGCAAATATGAAGAACTTATTAAAGAAAAATAATCTCCCTAAGACTGGACATACTGGTTAAGGGTAAGGGGTGTAGCGAGGTGGACAATGTACATAACCAACTGGATTAAAGATAGACTGAATCAGAAAAAAGAAAAACTAGAATCCGTTTCATATACGAATGTAAAGGAACTTGCATTAACTAAAATGTCAGATTCTCCAATATTGTTTGTTGACAATGGAAAAGAAAACATAGGTTACGATTACCAAACGTATGAGAATATTACTTATTTATTAAAAAACGGCGGTAGTCTCAACTACCTTATAGCTGATAGAGACATAAAAATTTCTTCTCATAAATTTGTACCCATTGAAGATAAAGGAAAAAATCTTTACGAATTAGATCTTGGTAAAATAGATGTATTCCTTAAGGATTTGAATTTAGGATATTTTCATGAACAAGACCACTATGGAGGAGCAACTTATACACTTTCATCATACATTTTAATGGCATTATGCTGTGACAATTACAAACATTACGATATTGAACTCAGTATATATCGAGAACGTGATGCAAGAGAAGCGTATGATGCAGGAATTGACATCTATTACTCAGTAATGAAGCAAAATAAAAATGTTAGCCAAATTCTTCCTCGAAATAGCATAATCCTAAAAGCTGAGGAGCGTGAAAGTGATATAGTTTATTATAAACAGCTTATTGAAAAATCAGAAAAAAAGTTACTTTCTCTGCCTAGTAATAGAGTTTGGGAAACTATACCTACACAACCAATATACATTTTTCACTATAAAATAGATGCCCCAGCATTCAGTAGTTCTATAAGAAAAATTGAAATGAAGGAAATTGATAACTTTTACATTTCTAAGTCTGGAGAATACATTAAACATAGTGTAGTGGAAAGAATTAGATTAGAAGGTTATTCTTTGATTCACATCATATTTTCTAGAGAGTTAAGCAATAAACAAAAAGAAAAATTAGACAACTATTTTTATAACGATTTTTCATTAAAAAAAATTCCTTTAGATGATTATAAGTAAATTGCGACACAAAAAGTAAAAAAATTAAACGAGCAAATCGAACAAGGATTAGATATTTTTGAAATTATCTCGGGAAATAAATACTAATGTTAAAGCTACATAAAAAAAGAGGCAGGTGTAAATACCTGCCTCTTGGATACCTCTGTCAAAATGAAATAAAAAAGAAGTTCATAAATCGAACTTCTTTTGGAGACACTTTGGAGACAATTCAAATGAATTCACCCCATTTTTAAGACCAATTAAAACAATTCAAATGCTGTTAAATTAAGGTTTCTTAGCCAAAGTTACTCTTATATTTTACTCCCACTCAACAGTTGCAGGTGGTTTACTTGTAATATCGTAGACGATACGGTTAACGTGATCCACTTCATTTACGATTCGTACTGAAATCTTTTGAAGGACTTCCCAAGGAATTTTAGCAAAGTCTGCTGTCATACCATCGATAGAAGTGATAGCACGAATGGCGATTGTGTAGTCATAAGTACGACCATCACCCATAACACCGACTGAACGAACGCCTGTGTTGACAGTGAAGTATTGCCAGATATCGCGGTCCAGACCAGC
This sequence comes from Streptococcus mitis, assembly GCF_003942795.1. GTDB lineage: Bacteria > Bacillota > Bacilli > Lactobacillales > Streptococcaceae > Streptococcus > Streptococcus mitis_BJ. Next base: position 89,630 of record NZ_RJNY01000001.1, on the reverse strand, counting down.
TTTAGCGATTTCTTCACGCAGGATAGCATCTGACTCACGAACAGTTTCTAATTTTTCTTCAGTGATTTCACCCATGACACGGATAGCAAGTCCTGGCCCTGGGAATGGTTGACGCCATACGATGTGGTCCGGCATACCAAGTTCTGTACCAAGGGCACGGACTTCGTCTTTATAGAGAGTATTGAGTGGTTCAATCAATTCAAACTGCATGTCGTCTGGAAGACCACCAACATTGTGGTGTGATTTGATGGTTTGAGCAGTATCTGTACCAGACTCAATTACGTCAGTGTAAAGCGTTCCTTGAGCAAGGAATTTTACATCTTTTAGCTTGCTTGCTTCGTCATCAAATACATAAACAAATTCGTTACCAATAATCTTCCGTTTTTGTTCAGGGTCAGAAACACCTGCAAGTTTATCAAGGAAGCGTTTTGCAGCATCTGCTTTAACGATATTCAAACCAAACTTACCACCAAGCATGTCCATAACTTGGTCAGCTTCTCCCTTACGGAGAAGACCGTGGTCTACAAATATACAGATCAATTGATCACCGATTGCTTTTTGAAGAAGAACTCCAACAACAGAAGAGTCAACACCACCTGATAGACCGAGAAGAACACGTTTGTCTCCAACAGTTTCACGGATTTTCTTGATCTGCATATCGATAAAGTTGTCCATTGACCAGTCGCCTTTAGCTTGACAGATGTTAAGGGCAAAGTTGCGAAGGATATCATTTCCGTATACAGAATGGCGAACTTCTGGGTGGAATTGGATACCATAGATGTGCTTGTCAGGGTTTTCAATAGCTGCATAAGGACAGTCAGCAGAAGTTCCAGTACGAACGAAATCAGCTGGAATCTCTGTAACCGCATCGCCATGGCTCATCAAAACAATCTGTTCTTCAGGAGTTCCTTCAAAGAGGGCAGAAGTGGTATGGGTAAGTGGTGATTGGCCATACTCGCGGTTACCAGCATCACTAGCAGGGACAACTTTTCCTCCAAGTTTATGAGTTAAAAGTTGCATACCATAGCAGATTCCTAAAATTGGAATGCCAAGTTCAAAAATTTCTGGGTCAATATCAAATGAACCATCTTCGTATACAGAGTTTGGTCCACCAGAGAGGATGATCCCTACAGGGTTAATCGCACGAACCTCTGCAGCTGAGATTTTGTGACTTTTTAGCTCAGAAAAAACACCAATTTCACGAATACGGCGTGAAATCAGCTGGTTGTATTGGCTACCATAGTCCAGCACGATGATTTTTTCGACATCTTGCAAATCAGTTGAAATGTTGCTCATCTTTTTCCTTTCTCAAAAGAAATATCTTTTTCAATATTTTATCACAAATAGGGGCGAATTACCAACTAAACAAGGCAAAGTTTGACTTTTTATTAGCAAATACGGTACAATGGAGAAAATAAAGAAAAGAAGTGAGAATCATGTTACCAGCTTATATGAAAATCCACGATCAGATTAAGAAGGATATAGATGAGCATCATTGGAAAATTGGAGAGAGACTTCCAAGTGAGCGAGATTTAGCGGAACAGTTTCAGGTTAGCCGGATGACATTACGCCAAGCTATCTCCCTCTTGGTTGAGGAAGGAGTTTTGGAGCGTCGTGTAGGAAGTGGGACTTTTGTCTCTAGCACTCGTGTCCAAGAAAAAATGCGGGGAACGACTAGTTTTACGGAGATTGTCAAATCTCAGGGGAAAGTACCTTCCAGCCAACTCATTTCTTACAGAAGAACCATTCCAAATGAGCAAGAGGTCGCTAAGCTAGGGATTACTCCGACAGAGAATATTATCCGTATGGAACGGGTGCGTTACGCTGACCAAGTTCCGCTAGTCTATGAAGTCGCATCCATTCCTGAGAAATTTATCAAGGATTTCAAAAAAGAAGAAATCACCAGTCATTTCTTCCAAACCTTGCAGCAACATGGCTACCGGATTGGCAAATCCCAACAGACCATTTATGCAAGATTGGCTAAGGAAAAAATTGCTCACTATCTAGAAGTCGAAAAGGGGCATGCCATTTTAGCCTTGACTCAGGTCTCTTATCTTGAAGATGGGACGGCTTTCGAGTATGTAAAGAGTCAATACGTTGGTGAACGCTTTGAATTTTATCTTGAAAATAACTAGTCTAGAAAGGCTAGTTTTTTGTTTTAGAAAAGATTAGAATTGTCAAAACAATCTGTCTAGGCTTGATTTTATCTATTATTTACTATAAAATGAGAAGGAAAAACGTCAAACTTTTATATTGCAAATAGGAGAAAAAATGACAAAAACATTAAAACGTCCTGAGGTTTTATCACCTGCAGGAACTTTAGAGAAGCTGAAAGTAGCTGTCCAATATGGTGCGGATGCTGTCTTTATCGGTGGGCAAGCCTATGGTCTTCGTAGCCGTGCAGGAAACTTCACCTTTGAACAGATGGAAGAAGGCGTGCAGTTTGCAGCTAAGTACGGTGCCAAGGTCTATGTGGCTGCTAACATGGTTATGCACGAAGGAAACGAAGCTGGTGCTGGAGAATGGTTCCGTAAGTTGCGTGACATCGGGATTGCCGCAGTTATCGTGTCAGATCCGGCCTTGATTATGATTGCAGCAACTGGAGCGCCAGGTCTTGAAATTCACCTCTCTACTCAAGCCAGTGCGACGAACTATGAAACTCTTGAGTTCTGGAAAGAACTAGGATTGACACGTGTGGTTTTGGCCCGTGAGGTTTCAATGGAAGAATTGGCAGAAATTCGCAAACGTACAGATGTAGAAATTGAAGCCTTTGTCCACGGAGCCATGTGTATTTCTTACTCAGGTCGCTGTACGCTCTCAAACCACATGAGTATGCGTGATGCCAACCGTGGAGGTTGTTCTCAGTCTTGCCGTTGGAAATATGACCTCTACGATATGCCCTTTGGTCAAGAACGTAAGAGTCTTAAAGGTGAAATTCCAGAAGAATTTTCAATGTCAGCCGTTGACATGTCTATGATTGACCATATCCCAGATATGATTGAAAATGGTGTAGATAGTCTAAAAATTGAAGGTCGTATGAAGTCAATCCACTATGTTTCAACAGTAACCAACTGTTACAAGGCGGCTGTGGATGCTTACCTTGAAAGCCCAGAAAAATTTGAAGCCATCAAACAGGACTTGGTAGACGAGATGTGGAAGGTTGCCCAACGTGAATTGGCAACAGGTTTCTACTATGGTACACCTACAGAAAACGAACAGTTATTTGGCGCTCGTCGTAAAATTCCTGAATATAAGTTTGTCGCTGAAGTGGTTGCGTATGATGATGCGACTCAAACGGCAACCATTCGTCAACGGAATGTCATCAACGAAGGCGATCAAGTTGAGTTTTACGGACCAGGTTTCCGTCATTTTGAAACCTATATCGAAAATCTTCACGATTCTAAAGGAAATAAAATTGACCGTGCTCCAAATCCAATGGAACTCTTGACAATCAAGGTTCCCCAACCTGTTCAGGCAGGGGACATGGTCCGCGCTCTCAAGGAAGGTCTTATCAATCTCTATAAGGAAGATGGAACCAGCGTCACAGTTCGTGCTTAAAGAAGGAAAAGTGAATGAATCAAGCACAAGGTTTGTTGGTAGATAATGAAAGCAGATGTATTCATTATCATAATGAAAAGGACATCGTTTCTCTTCAGTGCTATGAGTGTAAAAAATATTATGCTTGCTATCAGTGCCACAATGCTATCGAAACGCATTTGTTTTCACCCTACCCCTTGGCGCTTTCTGAGGATCGACCGATTTTATGTGGGGCTTGTAAGAGGACAATGACTTTTCAAGAATACCAAAAACAGATGACTTGTCCTTACTGCAGTGCTCCATTTAATCCAGGGTGTAAACAACACTATTCCTACTATTTCAGATAAAATGGATCTATCCAAGTTCTAAACTTGGATTTTTCAATTTATTTCGGAAAATATAGAAAAAGTGGAGACACATTTCATCATAAAATGAGAAACTTATCTATACAGTGGTATAAAAATAGCAAAAATAGAAATAAATCATCTGAAACGCTTCCAACGTAAGTAAAAAGTTGACAAAAACAAATTTTAGGACTAAACTAAGTAAGTAAATTTTAAATAAAAGGAGAATTCATCATGAATTTAACATTTTTCGGTCTATGTCTTGCCTGTATGGGTGTGTCTCTTGCAGAAGGATTTTTGATGAACGGTTTGTTCAAATCTGCAGCACGCCAACCAGATATCATCCCACAATTGCGTAGTTTGATGATCATGGGGATTGCCTTTATCGAAGGAACATTCTTTGTAACTCTCGTATTTTCATTTATCATCAAATAAAGAGAAGTATAAAATGGAAAAGGGAGGATTCTAGATGGAAGAAAGTATCAATCCAACCATCAATATTGGTCCTGTTACCTTTGATTTAACCTTGACAGCATTGACTTTGTTGTCTGTGGCACTGATTTTTGGCTTTATCTATTGGGCAAGTCGTAATATGACTGTGAAACCCAAAGGAAAGCAAAATGTACTAGAGTATCTCTATGACTTTGTAGTCGGATTTACAGAACCCAACGTAGGTTCTCGGTACATGAAAGATTACTCACTCTTTTACTTGTGTTTATTTCTTTTTATGGTTATCGCAAACAATCTTGGTTTGATGGCGAAACTTCAAACTACAGATGGGACAAACCTTTGGACATCGCCAACTGCAAATCTCCAGTTTGACTTGGCCTTGTCATTTGGAATTATCCTGATGACCCATATAGAAGGAATTCGTCGTCGTGGTATTAAAAAATATTTAAAAGGTTTTGTAACCCCAGGTTTCATGACGCCGATGAATCTCCTTGAAGAAGTCACGAATTTCCTATCACTTGCTTTGCGGGTGTTCGGGAATATCTTTGCCGGAGAAGTGATGGCAAGCTTGCTTATTACTCTTTCTCATCAGGCTCTTTATTGGTATCCAGTGGCATTTGTTACCAATCTTGTCTGGACGGCATTCTCTGTGTTTATTTCCTGTGTTCAGGCCTATGTATTCACAGTCTTGTCTTCAATGTATCTAGGAAATAAAATTAATGATGAAGAGTAGAAAGGAGTAAATGATGCACGTAACAGTAGGTGAATTGATTGGTAACTTTATTTTAATCGCTGGCTCTTTTATCCTTTTGGTCGTCTTAGTCAAAAAATACGCATGGTCAAACTTGACAAGTATCTTTGAAGAACGAGCTGAAAAGATTGCTGCTGATATTGATGGCGCTGAACAAGCTCGTCAAAAAGCAGAGACTCTTGCTCAAAAGCGCGAAGATGAATTAGCAGGTAGTCGTAGTGAAGCTAAAACTATCATTGAAAATGCTAAAGAGACAGCTGAAAAGAGTAAATCAGATATTTTGGCTGAAGCTAAGCTAGAAGCTGGTCGCTTGAAAGAAAAAGCTAACCAAGAAATTGCGCAAAACAAAGCTGAGGCTTTACAGAGTGTTAAGGGCGAGGTGGCAGATTTGACAGTTAGTCTAGCTGGAAAAATCATCTCACAAAACCTTGACAGTCATGCCCATAAGGAACTCATTGATCAGTATATCGATCAGCTAGGAGAAGCCTAATGGACAAGAAAACAGCAAAGGTAATTGAAAAATACAGCATGCCTTTTGTCCAATTAGTGATTGAAAAAGGAGAAGAGGACCGGATTTTTTCAGACTTGGATCAAATCAAGCAAGTCGCAGAAGAAACGGGCTTACCTTCTTTTTTAGCTCAGGTGGCAGTTGATGAGTCAGATAAGGAAAAAACAGTTCGTTTCTTTCAAGACTCTGTGTCACCTTTAATGCAAAACTTTATTCAAGTCCTGGTTTACAATCACAGAGCAAATCTTTTTTATGAAGTAATTGCAGATTGTTTGAATCGCCTTGAAAAAGAGACCAATCGTTTTGTAGTCACGATTTCTTCAGCTCATCCTTTAACAGATGAACAGAAGGAACGTCTGCTCCCATTGATAGAGAAAAAAATGTCTCTGAAAGTGCGGAGCGTCAAAGAACAAATTGATGAAGGACTCATTGGTGGTTTTGTCATTTTTGCTAATCACAAGACAATTGATGTGAGTATTAAACAACAACTTCGAGTTGTTAAAGAAAATTTGAAATAGAAAGTGGTGTTCTTTTGGCAATTAACGCACAAGAAATCAGCGCTTTAATTAAGCAACAAATTGAAAATTTCAAACCCAATTTTGATGTATCTGAAACAGGTGTTGTAACCTATATCGGGGACGGAATTGCGCGTGCTCACGGCCTTGAAAATGCCATGAGTGGGGAGCTGTTGATTTTTGAAAACGGCTCTTATGGGATGGCGCAGAACTTGGAGTCAACAGACGTTGGGATTATCATCCTAGGTGACTTTACAGATATTCGTGAAGGCGATACCATTCGCCGTACAGGTAAAATCATGGAAGTTCCTGTTGGTGAGAGCCTTATTGGACGTGTTGTGGATCCACTTGGTCGTCCAGTTGACGGTCTTGGAGAAATCCATACCGATAAGTCTCGTCCAGTAGAAGCGCCGGCTCCTGGCGTTATGCAACGTAAGTCTGTATCAGAACCATTGCAAACAGGTTTGAAAGCTATTGATGCCCTTGTTCCGATTGGTCGTGGTCAACGTGAGTTGATCATCGGTGACCGTCAGACAGGGAAAACAACCATCGCTATTGATGCTATTTTGAACCAAAAAGGTCAAGATATGATCTGTATCTATGTAGCGATTGGGCAAAAAGAGTCAACTGTTCGTACGCAAGTTGAAACACTTCGTCAGTACGGTGCCTTGGACTACACAATCGTTGTGACAGCTTCTGCTTCACAACCTTCTCCATTGCTCTTCCTAGCTCCTTATGCTGGGGTTGCTATGGCAGAAGAGTTTATGTACCAAGGGAAGCATGTTTTGATCGTTTATGATGATCTTTCAAAACAAGCGGTCGCTTATCGTGAACTTTCCCTCTTGCTTCGTCGTCCACCAGGTCGTGAAGCCTTCCCTGGGGATGTTTTCTACCTTCATAGCCGTTTGCTTGAGCGTTCAGCTAAGGTTTCTGATGAACTTGGTGGTGGTTCAATCACAGCTTTACCATTTATCGAGACACAAGCAGGAGATATCTCTGCTTATATCGCAACTAACGTGATTTCAATCACAGATGGTCAAATCTTCCTTGGCGATGGTCTCTTCAATGCGGGTATTCGTCCAGCTATCGATGCGGGTTCATCTGTATCTCGTGTAGGTGGTTCTGCACAAATCAAAGCTATGAAGAAGGTTGCTGGTACACTTCGTATCGACCTTGCTTCATATCGTGAGTTGGAAGCCTTCACTAAGTTTGGTTCTGATTTGGATGCGGCTACTCAAGCTAAGTTAAATCGTGGACGTCGTACCGTTGAAGTTCTGAAACAACCAGTTCATAAACCATTACCTGTTGAGAAACAAGTAATCATTCTTTATGCTTTGACACATGGTTTCTTGGATACGATTCCTGTAGATGACATTGTTCGTTTTGAGGAAGAGTTTCATGATTTCTTTGATGCACAACATCCAGAGATTTTGGAAACTATTCGTGAAACAAAAGACTTGCCAGAAGAGGCAGTCTTGGATGCTGCGATTACAGAGTTTCTCAATCAATCCAGCTTCCAATAAGAATAGAGGTGTCAAATGGCAGTATCTCTAAATGATATTAAAACAAAAATCGCCTCAACAAAAAATACTAGTCAAATCACCAATGCCATGCAAATGGTATCGGCTGCCAAGTTAGGTCGCTCTGAAGAAGCAGCACGTAACTTTCAAGTTTATGCTCAGAAGGTTCGTAAGCTTTTGACGGATATTCTGCATGGTAACGGATCTGGTGGTTCTACCAATCCGATGCTCATTAGTCGCCCAGTTAAGAAAACAGGCTATATCGTTATTACTTCAGACCGTGGCTTGGTTGGAGGTTATAATGCTTCCATCCTTAAAGCTGTGATGGAGCTGAAAGAAGAATACCATCCAGATGGTACAGGTTTTGAGATAATCTGTATTGGTGGTATGGGAGCTGATTTCTTTAAGGCTCGTGGCATTCAACCAATCTATGAACTACGTGGCTTGGCCGACCAACCAAGTTTTGATGAAGTTCGTAAAATTATTTCAAAAACGATTGAAATGTATCAAAATGAACTTTTTGATGAACTCTATGTTTGTTACAACCATCATGTCAATACTCTCACAAGTCAAATGCGTGTGGAACAAATGTTGCCGATTGTTGACTTAGATCCAAATGAAGCGGATGAAGAGTATAGCTTGACCTTTGAGTTGGAAACGAGTCGTGATGAGATTCTAGAGCAGTTGTTACCTCAGTTTGCAGAAAGCATGATATACGGGGCTATCATCGATGCCAAGACAGCTGAGAATGCTGCAGGTATGACAGCCATGCAAACGGCGACTGATAATGCTAAGAAAGTCATCAATGATTTGACAATCCAGTATAACCGTGCCAGACAGGCGGCGATTACACAAGAAATTACAGAAATTGTAGCGGGGGCTAGTGCCTTAGAATAAGGCTTTGCCTCCCTCGTATCAAAATGAACTTAGGACCTAGGTGAACTAGGAACCGACAGTATCTTATATAGAATAGGAGAAGGAGATGAGTTCAGGTAAAATTGCTCAGGTTATTGGACCCGTTGTCGACGTCTTGTTCGCAGCAGGGGAAACACTTCCTGAGATTAATAATGCACTTGTCGTCTACAAAAATGACGAAAGAAAAACAAAAATCGTCCTTGAAGTAGCCTTGGAGTTGGGTGATGGTATGGTTCGTACGATCGCCATGGAATCAACAGATGGTTTGACTCGTGGAATGGAAGTTTTGGACACAGGCCGTCCAATCTCTGTGCCAGTAGGTAAAGAAACTTTGGGACGTGTCTTCAACGTTTTGGGAGATACCATTGACTTGGATGCTCCTTTCGATGAAGACGCTGAGCGTCAGCCAATTCATAAGAAAGCTCCAACTTTTGATGAATTGTCTACCTCATCTGAAATCTTGGAAACAGGGATCAAGGTTATCGACCTTCTTGCCCCTTACCTTAAAGGTGGGAAAGTTGGACTCTTCGGTGGTGCCGGAGTTGGTAAAACTGTCTTGATCCAAGAATTGATTCACAACATTGCCCAAGAACACGGTGGTATTTCAGTATTTACTGGTGTTGGGGAACGTACTCGTGAAGGGAACGACCTTTACTGGGAAATGAAAGAATCAGGCGTTATCGAGAAAACAGCCATGGTATTTGGTCAGATGAATGAACCACCTGGAGCACGTATGCGTGTTGCCCTTACTGGTTTGACAATTGCTGAATACTTCCGTGATGTAGAAGGTCAAGATGTGCTTCTCTTTATCGATAATATCTTCCGTTTCACTCAAGCTGGTTCAGAAGTATCTGCCCTTTTGGGTCGTATGCCTTCAGCCGTTGGTTACCAACCAACACTTGCTACGGAAATGGGTCAATTGCAAGAACGTATCACATCAACCAAGAAGGGATCTGTAACCTCTATCCAGGCTATCTATGTGCCAGCGGATGACTATACTGACCCTGCGCCAGCAACAGCCTTCGCTCACTTGGATTCAACAACAAACTTGGAACGTAAGTTGGTACAGTTGGGTATCTACCCAGCCGTTGATCCACTGGCTTCAAGCTCTCGTGCCTTGGCACCTGAGATTGTTGGTGAGGAGCACTATGCAGTTGCTGCTGAGGTCAAACGTGTCCTTCAACGTTACCATGAATTGCAAGATATCATTGCTATCCTTGGTATGGATGAACTCTCTGATGAAGAAAAGACTTTGGTTGCTCGTGCCCGTCGTATCCAGTTCTTCTTGTCTCAAAACTTTAACGTTGCCGAACAATTTACTGGCCAACCTGGTTCTTATGTACCAGTGGCGGAAACAGTTCGCGGCTTTAAGGAAATCCTTGAAGGAAAACATGACCATCTACCAGAAGATGCTTTCCGTGGTGTCGGTTCAATCGAAGATGTGATTGCAAAAGCTGAGAAAATGGGATTTTAAGAGGTGATCTATGGCTCATTTAACTGTCCAGATCGTGACACCAGATGGCCTCGTCTATGATCACCATGCCAGCTTTGTATCGGTACGAACTCTGGATGGTGAGATGGGGATCTTGCCACGACATGAAAATATGATTGCGGTTTTAGCGGTTGATGAAGTAAAGGTAAAACGAATCGATGACGATACTCATGTGAACTGGATTGCAGTGAACGGAGGAATTATCGAGATTGCCAATGACATCATTACTATTGTAGCAGACTCAGCAGAACGTGCTCGTGATATCGATATTAGCCGTGCCCAACGTGCTAAACTTCGTGCTGAACGTGAGATTGAAGAAGCACAAGATAAACACTTGATTGACCAAGAACGGCGAGCTAAGGTTGCTTTACAACGTGCCATTAACCGTATCAATGTCGGAAATAAACTATAAAATAAAAATGAACTTGCTTAAGCGAGTTCATTTTTATTTTACATTAATGTTTAAATGTGATGCAAACAGCTTCGGGAACTTGGAAATCGTTAGAAAGCTCAGCTAATCGACCAGTTTCAGGATTACGTTTAAAGACGGTTGCATTATCTGAATCTTGGTGAACTGCAATTAGAAATTCTTGGTCAGGAGTAAGATTGAAATCGCGCGGATTTTGTCCGTGGCTGGGCACAATTTCTAATAACTCCAGACTACCATCAGCTAGGATGCTAAATACAGCAATGGAATCATGACCTCGGTTGGATGCATAGAGGTATTTGCCGTCTTTTGAAAGACGAATGGCAGCAGTAGCATTAAATTCCTCATATCCATCTGGCAAAGTCGAAATGACTTGCATGCGTTCAAATTCACCAACACCATCGTAAATCAAGACTTCAATGGTACTGTTGAGTTCACAGATGAGGTAGGCAATCTTATAATGATGATGGAAAACGATGTGGCGAGCACCTGCCCCAGCTTGGCTGTTATAAGTGTAGAGTTTACTTAGTTTTCCTTCTGGACTAACATCGTAGGTCGTTACTTCATCCGTACCTAGATCACATGTGACGAGATACTGGTCAGGTGTTAGATCTGCAAAGTGGACATGAGGAGAAGTTTGATTTTTATGAGGACCTTGTCCACTATGCTGATCTAGATCTGTTTGAATGAGGCTACCATCCGTTTGACGTTTATAAACCAGAACTTGCCCCTTATGATAGTTGGCCCCATAAACGAGACTACGTTTTTCATCCACTGCCACATAACAATGAGGAGCGCCTTCTTCCACCACATGATTTAATAAGGTGCCGTCGGTCTTGTAAGCAGCGATTCCACCCAAACCATCCTGGCTCCCTACGGTGTATAAATGTTGCTGTTGGTCAAAGGCAAGGTAGGTCGGACTTGGTTCAGCAGCAAAGAGTTCAAGATTTGCAAGCTGGCCTGTTTCTGTATTAAAATCAGCTTTGTAAATCCCTTTAGATAAGCGACGAGTGTAAGTTCCAAAATAAACAGTTTCTTTCATGTCCATACCTCTTAATAATGATAAATTTATTATACCACAAAATAAAATTCTTAACTGACTTTCATCATTTTTTGAAAATTACAGAAAACACCTTAGGGAGATTTATTTAGTTTTTACCTTGCTTTCAAAAATCAAAGTGATATAATAATCATATATTTGATTTAAAGGAGTGCCTTATGAAAAAACGTATTTTTCTAACGGCTGCAGTAGCAGTGTTGTCCTCAGCACTACTAGCAGCTTGTTCGTCTGGTGGTAAAAATGCCAACCAACCTGTGACTTATACTTATGTCTTCTCATCGGATCCCGCAACTTTGGACTACACAGTTTCTGGAAATTCCAGTACCAAACAGGTGACTGGGAATGTCATCGATGGTTTGCTTGAGAATGACCAATATGGAAATCTTGTACCGTCTGTAGCAGAGGACTGGAGTGTTTCTAAAGATGGTTTGACTTACACCTATAAAATCCGAAAAGGGATTAAGTGGTACACTAATGAAGGCGAAGAATATGGTGAAGTAAAGGCTCAGGATTTCGTGACAGGTTTGAAACATGCTGTCGCTAAGAAATCACAAGCCCTCTATCTCGTACAGGATTCAATCAAAGGGTTGGATGATTATATTAACGGGAAAACAAATGATTTTTCTACTGTTGGAATTAAGGCGACAGATGATTATACACTCGTTTATACGCTTAATAATCCTGAATCTTTCTGGAATTCCAAGACAACGATGGGTGTTTTAGCACCAATCAATGAAGACTTTTTAGCCTCTAAAGGGGATGATTTTGGTAAACCTACTGATGTTACAAGTATTCTATACAATGGTCCTTACCTTCTGAAAGGTCTCACATCGAAATCTTCAATCGAGATGACAAAAAACCAAAACTATTGGGATAAAGGAAATGTCTTCATTGATGATATAAAATTGACCTTCTTTGATGGTCAAGATGCAGACTCTCTTGGTCGTGGTTTTGATGAAGGCCACTACCCAGCAGCTCCGCTCTTTAAGAATTCTGCAAACTATGAGCGATTCAAAGAAAAATACAAAGACAACATTGTGTATGGTCAACAAAGAGGAGGTAGCTACTACATTTCAACTAATATTGACCGTGTAGCCTATAACCATACTTCTAAAACAACGGACGAAGAAAAGACATCTACTAAGAAAGCTTTGTTGAACAAAGATTTCCGCCAAGCCTTGGCTTTTGGAGCAGATCGTAAGGCTGCTGTCTCTCAAGTATTTGGTGATGAAGTTGCCCCTCGTAAATTACGTACTAGCTTTACACCTCCAACGTTTGTTCAAATTGGAGATCAATCTTTTGGTCAAGTAACAAAAGCAGAACTTGACAAGTTGGATACTGCTTGGAGCGATGTTAGCCTAGATGATGCACAAGATTCACTTCATAATGTAGATAAAGCTAAAACTAAACTTGAAGCGGCTAAGAAAACTCTTCAAGCTGACGGTGTTCAGTTCCCTGTTCATTTGGACTTGCCAGTTTCCTCTACTCAAACAGATTTTGTACGTCAAGCTCAATCGTATAAACAATCAATAGAGGAAGCTCTTGGAGTTGAAAATGTCGTGGTTGATATCCAACAAGTTTCTGATGATGAATTGGGAAGTATGACCGTTCTTGCAACTTCAAAAGACAATATCGACTGGGATATCAATCCAAACAGTGGATGGAGCCCAGACTATGCAGATCCATCAACCTATCTTGATGCATTTGATCCAACATCTGGACCAACTCTTCTTGGAGCACTTGGTATTGCACCAGGATCAGATAGTTCAGCCATTAAGGCAGTAGGATTGGATAAATACAAAGAATTACTTGATGATGCAAACAGTGAGAAAACAAATCTCGAAAAACGCTATTCAAAATATGCTAAAGCTCAAGCATGGTTGACAGATAGTGCTTTGATCATCCCTGTTAACTCTGACGGTGCCCAAATGCTTGTTACAAAGAAAGTCCCAGGAACAGGAGCAGATGGTTGGGTCGGTGATAAAACAGGTGAAAACAGTTATAAATATCTGAAGATTCAAGATAAGATTGTGACAAGTAAAGAAATGGAAGAATTCCGTAAGAAATTTGCTGAAGAAAAAGCAAAATCAAACGAAGAATACCAAAAACAACTATCAAGTCATATTAAAGATTAAATAAATCTCCTCAATAGAGGAGATTTTTCTTTTTGTCTATTCATGTAAGCACTTTAAAAAAGAGTTATTTTAGTCTAAAAATGGTATAATGAGAGAATGACAGAAAGGATGTATTTATGGAACATAAAGAGAAACATTTTAGCCTATCTTGGTTCTTCAAGTGGTTTTTAGATAACAAAGCTATTACTGTATTCTTGGTGACCTTGTTACTGGGCTTGAACCTTTTCATTCTAAGTAAGATTAGTTTTATTTTTTTACCAGTTTTAGATTTTCTAGGAGTTGTCATGTTGCCAGTTATTTTATCTGGTTTACTTTATTATCTCCTTAATCCGATTGTTGACTGGATGGAGAAACACAAAATCAATCGTGTTCTTGCCATTAGTATTCTTTTTGTTATAATTGGTTTCTTTATCATTTGGGGGCTGGCAGTTGCTATTCCAAATCTGCAACATCAGGTCTTAAATTTTGCAAAGAATGTGCCGACATACCTGGAAGATGCTGATAAGGTTATCAACGACCTTGTAACCAAACGTTTGCCAGATGATTTTAGACCGCAATTGGAGCAGGTTCTTGCGAATATTTCTACTGAGGCGACGATGTGGGCGAGCAAAATCTCTTCCCAAGCCGTTAACTGGGTGAGCGCCTTTGTCAGCAGTGTATCCCAGGTTATTGTAGCGGTCATTATCGTACCTTTCATGCTCTTTTATCTTTTACGCGATGGGAAAGGTTTGCGAGATTATTTGACCAAGTTTATTCCCACGAAGTTAAAGGAACCAGTAGGACAAGTTTTGTCAGATGTTAATAAACAGTTATCAAACTACGTTAGAGGGCAGGTTACAGTTGCTATTATAGTGGCGATTATGTTTATTATCTTCTTTAAGATTATTGGTCTCAGATATGCTGTGACTCTGGGGATCACGGCTGGTATCCTCAATCTAGTACCTTATCTAGGTAGTTTTCTAGCGATGTTGCCTGCTTTGGTTTTGGGCTTGATAGCGGGGCCTGTTATGCTTTTGAAAGTGATTATTGTCTTTATTGTTGAACAAACGATTGAAGGTCGCTTCGTTTCTCCGCTTATTTTAGGTAGTCAGCTAAACATCCATCCGATCAATGTCCTCTTTGTTCTCCTAACTTCAGGTTCTATGTTTGGTATTTGGGGAGTCTTGCTGGGAATTCCTGTCTATGCTTCTGCCAAGGTTGTTATCTCAGCTATCTTTAATTGGTATAAAAAAGTCAGCGGTCTATATGAAGAAGAAGGGGAGGAAATCAAGAGTGAACAATAGTCAACGCATGCTCCAAGCTTTGGATGACCAAGATTTAACCAAAGCGGATCAGTATTTTCACAAAGCCCTCGAAACAGATTCAAGTGAAGTTCTTTACGAACTAGCAAGCTATCTAGAGGGAATTGGCTTTTATCCTCAAGCAAAAGAAATTTACCAAAATATCGTTACAGAATTTCCAGAAGTGAATCTTAATTTAGCAAGTATTGCTAGTGAGGATGGCAATGTTGAAGAAGCCTTTGCTTACCTTGAGGAAATCACACCCGAAAGTGACTGGTACGTATCGGCCTTGGCCTTGAAGGCAGACCTCTATCAGTTGGAAGGATTGACAGATGTAGCACGCGAAAAGTTACTGGAAGCCTTAAATTACTCAGATGATGCCTTATTACTTTTTGGTTTGGCTGAGTTGGATAGCGAGTTAGGAAATTATCAGGAAGCCATTCAGGGCTATGCTCAATTAGACAATCGCTCCATCTATGAGCAAACGGGCGTATCAACCTATCAACGAATTGGCTACGCTTATGCCCAGTTAGGCAAGTTTGAAACTGCAACTGAATTCTTAGAAAAAGCCTTAGAACTAGAATACGATGACCAAACTGCCTTTGAACTGGCTAGTCTTTACTTTGATCAAGAAGAGTATCAAAAATCTGTTCTTTACTTTAAGCAGATTGATACCATTTCACCAGATTTTGAAGGATATGAGTATGGTTATAGTCAAGCCTTGCACAAGGAACATCAGGTGGAAGAGGCCCTTCGTATCGTTAAAAAAGGACTGGAGAAAAATCCATTTGAAACCCGTCTCTTGCTAGCTGCTTCTCAGTTTTCGTATGAATTGCATGATCCTAGTGCTGCAGAGCAGTTTCTCCTTACTGCTAAAGAAGATGCAGAGGATACAGAAGAAATTTTCCTTCGCCTTGCAACTATTTATATGGAACAAGAACGGTATGAAGATATCATTGCTCTCCAAAGTCAAGAACCTGAAAATCTCTTGACTAAGTGGATGATTGCCCGTTCTTACCAGGAAATCGAGGATTTAGATAAGGCCTATGAGCTCTATCAAGAACTGTCATCTGACCTCAAGGACAATCCCGAGTTTTTAGAGCAATATACTTATCTCTTGCGTGAATTGGGATATTTTGAAGAAGCAAAGGTACAAGCTGAAGCCTATTTAAAACTCGTTCCAGATGATGTTCAGATGCAAGAACTCATAGAAACACTTTAAAAGTTATCTCTCTAAAAACGTATCTGTCAATTTGGCAGATACGTTTTTTTGGAAGAAATGGAATTTTTTTACAATTACTCTTGCTAAATTGTTTATTTATGCTATAATAGGAACAATTATTTTTAGGAGGTGCAGTATGTCTTATATGTTTGAGATATTACCAAGTTTATTGAACGGTGCAAGTATGACGCTTCAAGTCTTTGCTCTGGTTTTAATTTTTTCAATTCCCTTAGGTATTGTCGTTGCCTTTGCTTTGCAAGTCCGTTGGAAACCCCTCCATTATCTCATTGACCTTTATATTTGGGTAATGCGAGGGACTCCTTTGCTCTTGCAATTAATCTTTATTTACTATGTTCTTCCTAGCATTGGGATACGTTTAGATCGTTTGCCTGCTGCTGTGATCGCTTTTGTATTGAACTATGCAGCCTACTTTGCAGAAATCTTTCGTGGTGGAATTGAAACCATTCCCAAAGGGCAGTATGAAGCCGCAAAAGTGTTAAAATTTGGCTCCTTTGATACGGTTCGCTATATCATCCTTCCTCAGGTGACAAAGATTGTCTTACCGAGTGTCTTTAATGAAATTATGAGTTTGGTCAAGGATACTTCTTTGGTCTATGCTTTGGGGATTTCAGATTTGATTTTGGCTAGTCGGACAGCAGCCAATCGAGATGCCAGTCTTGTTCCTATGTTTTTATCTGGAGCGATTTATTTGATTATGATTGGTCTTGTAACCATTGTAGCGAAAAAACTTGAGAAGAAGTACAGTTATTACAGATAGGAGGATTGCTATGTTAGAATTACGAAATATCAACAAGGCCTTTGCTGGCAAACAAATCTTAACCAACTTCAGCCTATCAATTCCTGAAAAGCAAATCCTTGCAATCGTAGGTCCATCAGGAGGCGGTAAGACAACCCTATTACGTATGCTAGCTGGACTGGAAACCATCGATTCTGGAGAAATCTACTATAACGGCGAATCGTTAGCTATAGACGAACTAGAAAAGCGCAATCTTCTGGGATTTGTTTTCCAAGATTTTCAACTTTTTCCGCATTTGTCAGTTCTAGATAACTTAACCTTGTCGCCCATAAAAACGATGAGTATGGACAAGGAAGTTGCTGAGAAGAAGGCGCGTGGCTTGTTAGAACAACTTGGGTTAGCTGGGCACGCAGATGCCTTTCCATTCTCACTTTCAGGTGGGCAAAAACAACGGGTGGCCTTAGCACGCGCTATGATGATAAACCCAGAAATTATTGGATATGATGAGCCTACATCAGCCTTAGACCCAGAATTGCGATTAGAAGTAGAAAAACTTATCCTTCAAAATAAAGAGCGTGGGATGACTCAGATTGTTGTGACCCACGATCTTCAGTTTGCGGAAAACATTGCTGATCAGATTCTTAAGGTTGATCCAAAGTAGGAGTAGGAGGTGCTTATGAAGAGAAAGAAAATTGCCCTTGTACTTGCTCTGTTCTTTAGCTTCTTCCTGACAGCTTGTACGCAGAAGGCAAGTGATCCAAATCAGGATAATTGGGCCAAATATCAAAAGCAGGGAAGCATTACTATTGGCTTTGATAATACCTTTGTTCCCATGGGATTTGAGGAAAAGAACGGCCAGTACGCGGGCTTTGATATTGACCTAGCCCAAGCTGTTTCTGAGAAGCTAGGAATTCAGATTAAATTTCAGCCCATCGACTGGGATATGAAAGAAACCGAATTACAAAATGGTACTATTGATGCCATCTGGAATGGCTATACAGCTACAGATGAACGGAAAGAGAAGGTTGCTTTTACCATTTCTTACATGGAAAATCAACAAGTTTTGGTCTCTAAAAAGTCTAAAAATATCCACTCAATTCAGGATATGACAGACAAAGTTTTAGGGGCTCAGGCTGGATCTTCTGGTTATTTGGATTTTGAAGCCCAGCCAGACTTATTGAAAAATCGTGTCAAAGACCAGAAGGCCAACCAATACCAAAGTTTCAATGAAGCCTTGATTGATTTGAAAAATGACCGAATTGATGCCTTGTTAATTGACCGGGTATATGCCAATTATTATCTCCAGTCTGAAGGGATATTAAATGACTACAATATCTTTTCAGCAGGGTTTGAAAGTGAAGCTTTTGCAGTGGGTGTTAGACCTGCTGATAAAACTTTGCTAGCTGCTCTGAATCAAGCCTTTATCTCACTATACCAAGAAGGAAAATTCCAGGAAATCAGCCAGAAATGGTTTGGGGAAGATGTAGCCACCAGTCAAGTTAAAAATCAAGAATAAGAAAGGAGATTGAGTTTTTTCTCAGTCTCTTTTTGTATCGAAAAACCCCTGGCGAGTACCAGAGGATAAGAGTTTATACTCAATGAAAATCAAAGAGCAAACTAGGAAGCTAGCCGCAGGCTGCTCAAAGCACTGCTTTGAGGTTGTAGATAGAACTGACGAAGTCAGTAACCATACATACGGCAAGGCAACGCTGACGTAGTTTGAAGAGATTTTCGAAGAGTATTATTTCATTGTTGGGAAGAGCAATACGTCACGGATAGTGGTTGTATCAGTGAGGAGCATGCAGAGACGGTCGATACCGATACCCAAACCACCTGTTGGTGGCATACCGTATTCAAGAGCCTCGATGTAGTCGTAATCGATACCTGTTGCTTCATCGTCCCCAAGTTCTTTAGCTTTGGCTTGAGCTTCGAAACGGCTAAGTTGATCGATTGGATCATTCAACTCAGAATAGGCATTTCCGTATTCTTTGGTCATAATGAAGAGCTCGAAACGGTCAGTAAAGCGTTCATCTTCAGGGTTTTTCTTAGCGAGTGGAGAGACAGCTACTGGATGACCGTAGACAAAGGTTGGTTGAATCAAGGTTTCTTCGACAAATTCTTCAAAGAAAGCATTGATGATGTGACCAACTTCAGTGTAGTGTTTCTCAACTGGAACTTTCTTCTCAGCAGCGATAGCTTTAGCTTCTTCGAAAGTCATATCTTGCCAGAAGTCTACACCAGTAATTTCCTTAATGGCATCTACCATGTGAACACGTTTAAATGGTTCATTGATTTTGATTTCAGTACCTTGGTAGTTGACTGGGCCGTCACCTTTAACAGCTTTTGCAGCATGCTGGATAATACCTTCAGTTAAATCCATAATATCATGGAAATCGGCATAGGCTTGGTAAACCTCAATCATAGTAAATTCAGGATTATGAGTTGCATCCATTCCTTCGTTACGGAAGATACGGCCAATCTCATAGACGCGTTCCATACCACCGACAATTAGACGTTTGAGATGAAGTTCTAGAGCTATCCGAAGCACCATATCAATATTTTGAGCATTGTGGTGTGTAATAAATGGTTTGGCAGCAGCACCACCGGCCTCGTTGTGAAGTACAGGTGTTTCCACTTCAAGAAAATCATGTCCATCTAGATAACGACGAATTTCAGAGATGATTTTTGAACGAGTGACAAAACGTTCAAAGCTTTCACGATTAGAAATCAAGTCTAGGTAACGTTTACGATAGATGGTTTCAACGTCAGTCAAACCGTGGAATTTCTCTGGAAGTGGGCGAAGTGCTTTAGACAAGTGTGTAATGTGAGTTGCCTTGATAGAAAGTTCTCCCATATCTGTACGCATGACTTCACCTTCGACACCGAGGAAGTCACCGAGGTCAGCCTTTTTGAAGATTTCATAGTTTTCTTCACTCACAGCATCTTTACGAACGTAGATTTGGATTTGACCTTCTCGGTCTTGAAGATGGGCGAAGCCGACTTTCCCTTTACCACGTTTACTAACTAAACGTCCAGCGATAGTAGCAGTTTCGTTTAATTCATGTAATTGTTCTTTATCGAGTTCTGCAAATTTGTCTTTTAGTTCTTGAGAGTTAGCAGTACGTTCAAAACGTTTACCGAAAGGATCAATTCCTTGTTCACGGAGCGCAGCCATTTTTTCACGGCGAACGATCTGCTGGTCATTTAGTTCTTCCATATGTTCTGTAGACATGAAATCCTCCTAATTTTACTCAAAATTTGATACGATGAGTCTTTTTTGCGATACTCCCATTTTATCATAAATAGTCAAGAAATTCACGGATATTCTATAAAAACTAAAAAGAACTTGACCATTAAGATCAAGTTCCATTATTTTCCTTGATAGGAAGTGTCATTCCACCTTTCCAGAGTGAAGGTTTCAAAATCCTTGGTTTCTAAAACTGTTAGACTAGCATTTGCTAAACCTCCATCTTTTCGAAGAAGGGGTTCTTTATAACCTAGAAGGGTACGAAGACTAGCAGTGAGATTTGCACCATGACCAACAATTAGAACTCTCTCAGCCTGACTCCCCTTCAGAGATTTGATAAATTGAATGGTGCGTTGAGTTGTAGAGTAGAGGGATTCCGCTTCAAACATTCTTGTATCGAACTTAGCTAAGTTTATACGAAAAGCCTTGATTTGTTGTGGGTAGATGGCCTCTAATGTTGCAATTTTTAATCCCTCTAGTTTTCCGAGATGCCATTCACGCAGGTCAGGAATAGCCTTTAAAGGACATTGTATCTGGAGTTGACTTTGGATAATTTCAGCAGATTTGACCGCTCTTGGTAAATCACTTGAATAAATCTCATCGAAAGAAATATTGCTGAGATATTGACCGAGCGCCTTTAAGGTATCAATAGACTCAGGAAGAAGAGGTGAGTCCCCTCCAGCACCTTGGAAACGTCCTTCAAGATTCCAGATAGTTCGGCCGTGACGCACAAAATAGAGTTTCATCAGTTGTCTTCCTCCAAGATATCTGCAAAATCTGCTTTCACAAAGCTAGCCAAGTCTTGTGGAGCAATAATGATACTATGCCCGACTTCCCCAGCAGAGACGATCATTTTGTCTAAATCTAAAGCTGTTTTATCAATAAAAATAGGATAGTTGTGTTTTTGGCGAATGCCGACGGGGTTATTTGCCCCATGAACATAGCCTGTCGTTTTTTCTAGGTCTTTTTGTGGAATCATACTCACTTTTTTATTACCAGAAATCTTTGCTAATTTTTTTTCAGCGAGGTGTTCTGTTATGGGGACGATTCCGATAATTGGGCCTGTCTTGTCCCCCAGCAGAGCCAAGGTTTTAAAGATATGTGTTCGATCATATTCCGAAGGAAGTTCACCCTCAAGTGCATTGATTTTAATCCCTGTGTGCTCAATTCTTGCTTTGGTCAAGATTTGTTCGACCAAGGTTTTCTTAATCTTAACTTTCTTTGCCATTATTTATACTTATCCTCCAATTGACTCATCCAGATACCAAGCCAAATGCCAAGTGCAAAGAAGAAGGCGATGAGAACATAGCTTACGATGGAAAGTCCAGTGTATTGGATACTTTCAGCACTTCCAGCATTTGGAATCAAAATCAAGAGAGTGCTTGATAGCACAATCCCAATGATAAAGTGATAAACACGGGAGTGGTAATTGTTCAAGGCGTGGTCCATTAATTTTGAAAAGATAATGAGAGTTGCTCCTGCACCCATCCCGATAGGAAGGAAGGTACCAAATAAATCAAAGGTCTTAAAGCCAGTTAGCATCGGAGCGTACAGTCCTAAAATCAAGAGCAGATTTGATGGACTTAAACCAGGCACCAAGACACCAAGAGCTAAAAGAACACCTGCCAAGATGAAACTAGCAAAACTGGCGCTGAGAGACCCAACAACAAAGTTTAGTGCGTAGAGCCCTAGTCCTGAAAGGATAAAGGTAGTCCAGAACCAGACTAGGTCAACCTTATCACGATCAGATTCTCGAGTAGATTCTTTAAGGAGACTAGGAACTGTACCAATGATAGCTCCAGCAAAGCTCCATAAAACATAGACTTGGTAATTTTCTAGCAAATACTCGATCGGATAGGAAAACAAACCAATACCTAGCAACATCCCAATAGCTACTGGGATAAAGTATAGGACATTCTCTTTAAAATCCTTAAAGGGATGAGCAAGAAAGCCAATCATTCGCTCGTAGATCCCCAAAATCGCTGCCAGAACACCACCAGAAATTCCAGGTAGGATAAATCCTAAGGCGATGACGATTCCTTTAATAACTCTTGCAATCCATGAAAACATATTAGACTCCTCAATTTCATAAATTTCTTTCTCTGTCTTATCAATTATAACACAGACGGCAAAAAAATGAAAAAGCAAGTGAAAAAGTTGCGATTTTCACTTGCTTTATGGTCTTAAAAATAGCTTTCTGAAGGTTTCTTCTTTTTCCTTATCAGTAGAAATGAGATTGATGTCTAGGTGATGTTCAAATCCTGCAATTTTTCCTTTGGAAGTATACTGATGGAGGTCATAGTCTAAATCAGTATTGGGTGTGGCCTCAAAGTAGCCTGAGTCTGTCCCATAAGAAGGAATCCAGACGGCCGAGAAATTCTTCGTATTGATGCTATGTTCTTGCATGAAATAAACACCAATGTAAATCCCGATATTTTTAGCGCCCAGCGATTCAAGTTTAGCCCGAAAAGCTTCAACTCCGTCATTCATATCGGCCATTGTTTTTTCCTCAACGTCAAGCCAGTAATAACTAGGATTGTATGGAGAAGCAGAATTGTAGAAAACTTCAGCCGCTTTTTCCATTTCTTCTTTGTTCGTACCAGTTAGATAAGCATAAACGGCTACGGGGACATTGCGCTTTTGAAATTCTGAAATGTGATTTTTATAGGATTTATCAACCCCGTTGATAAAGGCCGCATCATTTGCTTCCGTGTGTTGAGTACCACTGTGGACACGAACAATAGCTCCAGAAATATTTTGAGATAAAATATCGTAGTTTATCTCCTCCGGTCTTTGCCAACCAGAAATGTCAATAATGGGTTTATCAAGATTATGCAAGGCCTGGTTTTCAACTTGGACAGTGTTGCTTTTTGACTTGACCGAATGGTCTTCATAAGCTGGTTTATTAAAGATTAAAATAGCTATAACAATGGTGAATAGACTAAAAATAATAGCTGGATGAATTTCTTTTCTCATATCTAATTAGTTTAACGCAAATAGATAAAAAAATCAAAGAAAACGTTGAAAAGATGAATGAACTAGCATGTTTTCCCCTATTTCTCTGTTTGTTTACTCCTAAGGAAGTAAATTATGGTATAATATAAGGGAATTTTTACAGAAAAGAGAATAGTATGTCAAATTATGCCATTATCTTAGCTGCGGGTAAAGGTACTCGCATGAAATCAGATCTTCCAAAGGTACTTCATAAAGTAGCAGGAATTTCGATGTTGGAGCATGTTTTTCGTAGTGTTGGTGCTATTCAACCTGAAAAAACAGTCACTGTTGTGGGACACAAGGCGGAGTTAGTTGAGCAAGTATTGGCTGGTCAGACAGACTTTGTCATTCAATCGGAACAACTAGGAACTGGGCATGCCGTTATGATGGCAGAACCCATTCTCCAAAATCGTACTGGCCATACCTTGGTTATCGCTGGGGATACTCCTCTGATTACAGGTGAAAGCTTGAAAAACCTCTTGGATTTCCATATCAATCACAAAAATGTGGCGACTATTTTAACGGCTGAAGCAGTAGATCCTTTTGGGTATGGTCGTATCGTCCGTAACGATAACGCTGAAGTTCTTCGCATTGTGGAGCAGAAAGATGCCACAGACTTTGAAAAGCAAATTAAGGAAATCAATACAGGAACATATGTATTTGACAATGAACGTCTTTTTGAAGCTCTTAAAAACATCAACACCAACAATGCCCAAGGTGAGTACTATATTACTGACGTGATTGGTATTTTCCGTAATGCGGGTGAAAAGGTTGGGGCCTATACTCTCAAGGATTTTGATGAAAGTCTTGGAGTAAATGACCGTGTGGCTCTTGCGATTGCTGAAGCAGTGATGCGTCGTCGTATCAATCAAAAGCACATGGTTAATGGTGTTAGCTTTGTTAATCCGGAAGCAACTTATATCGACATTGATGTTGAGATTGCTCCTGAAGTCCAAATCGAAGCCAACGTTACCTTGAAAGGTCAAACGAAGATTGGGGCGGAAACTGTTTTAACAAATGGAACTTATATCGTGGATAGCGCTATCGGAGCTGGAGCTGTGATTACGAATTCCATGATTGAGGAAAGTACAGTTGCAGATGGTGTGACAGTCGGTCCGTATGCTCATATTCGTCCAGGCTCAAGTCTTGCTTCTCAAGTTCACATTGGAAACTTTGTTGAAGTAAAAGGATCTTCAATCGGTGAAAATACCAAGGCAGGTCATTTAACCTATATCGGAAACTGTGAAGTGGGTAGCCATGTTAACTTTGGTGCAGGTACGATTACAGTTAACTACGACGGGAAGAATAAGTACAAGACTGTCATTGGCAACAATGTCTTTGTTGGATCAAACTCAACCATCATTGCTCCAGTAGAACTTGGTGATAATTCACTAGTTGGAGCTGGTTCAACGATTACAAAAGATGTTCCAGCTGATGCCATTGCTATTGGACGTGGACGTCAAGTTAATAAAGATGAATATGCACTACGTTTGCCTCATCATCCTAAGAATCAGTAGGAGTCTATCATGGAATTTGAAGAAAAAACGATTAGCCGGAAGGAAATCTACCAAGGTCCTATTTTTAAGCTAGTGCAAGATCAGGTGGAACTACCAGAAGGGAAGGGAACTGCCCAACGTGATCTGATTTTTCACAATGGAGGCGTATGTGTTCTAGCTGTAACAGCTGAGGATAAAATCGTCCTTGTTAAGCAATACAGAAAAGCTATTGAAGCTATCTCTTATGAAATTCCTGCTGGTAAACTGGAAATTGGTGAAAATGCAGATCCCATGTCGGCGGCCCTTCGTGAATTGGAGGAGGAGGTTGCCTATACGGGTAAGTTAGAGCTTCTATATGATTTCTACTCTGCTATTGGTTTTTGTAATGAAAAATTAAAACTCTACCTCGCAAGAGATTTAACTAAGGTGGAAAATCCTCGTCCGCAAGATGATGATGAAACCTTGGAAGTTCTAGAGGTCAGCCTTGAAGAAGCAAAAAACTTAATTCAGTCTGGCCATATCTGTGATGCCAAGACGATTATGGCAATCCAGTACTGGGAATTGCAAAAGAAATAGAGGAGTAGCCCATGGGAAAACCTTTGTTAACAGATGAAATAATCGAACGTGCCAATCGTGGGGAGAAAATCTCTGGGCCACCTCTTCAAGATGACGAGGAAACTAAAATTTTATCAACTTCTTCACAAAACTTTGGTTATTCACGTTCTAGAGACTATAATTCTATTCAAGATACTTTAACAATCGAAGTAGAGCCAACGATTCATAAGAGCCGTCGCATTGAGAATACCAAGAGAAATGTTTTTAACTCGAAACTCAATCGCATCTTGTTTGCAGTCATCCTACTTTTGATTTTGTTAGTGTTGGCAATGAAACTCTTGTAATTGAAAGGACTTGAAATGAAAATTGGAATCATTGCAGCAATGCCAGAAGAGCTCGTACACTTGACTCAGAATTTAGATCGAGCACAAGAAGTCCAAGTCCTCGGAAATACTTACTATACTGGCACTGTTGGCAAGACAGAAGTTGTTCTAGTTCAGAGTGGGATTGGAAAGGTCATGTCAGCTATGAGTGTAGCTGTTTTAGCTGACCATTTTCAAGTAGAAGCCATTATCAATACAGGATCGGCAGGTGCTCTTGCAGAAGGGATTGCCGTTGGAGATGTAGTGATTGCGGATAAATTGGCTTACCATGATGTGGATGTAACTGCTTTTGGCTATGCTTATGGTCAGATGGCTGGTCAACCTCTTTACTTTGAATCCGATAAGAACTTTATCGCTAGGATTAAAGAAAACTTATCTCAGTTAGAACAGACCTGGCACCTAGGCTTGATTGCTACAGGAGATAGCTTTGTAGCTGGTGATGATAGGATTGCTAGTATCAAATCTCACTTTCCAGATGTTTTAGCAGTTGAAATGGAAGGGGCAGCGATTGCACAGGTAGCTCAGGCTCTTGGCCTACCTTTCTTAGTCATTCGTGCCATGAGCGACAATGCCAATCACGAAGCTTCTATCTCTTTTGATGAGTTTATCATTGAAGCTGGATGTCGTTCTGCCCAAGTTTTACTGGCCTTTTTAAAGGCTATGGATTAAGCGGAAATTTGACAGTTTATCTAGCTTATGATAAGATTTAAGTAAAGAAAAGCTAGAAAACGTTTCAGAGGATATTATGAGTATTGAAATGACCGTCAGTGAGATTGCAGAGGTCCTAGGACTCTCTCGTCAAGCAATCAACAATCGTGTCAAAGAACTTCCAGAAGAGGACACGAAAAAAAATGACAAAGGTGTAACTGTAGTTACTCGAAGTGGCTTGATTAAGCTAGAAGAAATCTACAAAAAAACGATTTTTGAAGATGAACCAGTCAGTGATGATGTCAAACAACGTGAACTGATGGAAATCTTGGTCGACGAGAAGAATGCTGAAATTCTTCGATTGTACGAGCAACTTAAGGCCAAAGACCAGCAGTTAGCAGAAAAGGATGAACAGATGCGTGTTAAAGATCGACAGATTGCTGAAAAGGACAAACAATTGGACCAACAGCAACAATTAACTCTTCAAGCTATGAAGGATCAAGAAAGTTTGAAACTAGAGTTGGACCAAGCAAAAGAAGAAGTTCAAGCTACCAAAAAAGGCTTTTTTGCTCGCTTATTTGGAGGAAAATAAAGAAGCTGTTTGGGTTATTCACTAACCTGATAGCTTCTTTTATTATTTATGGTTTAAATCGAGTCGGAACTGAGGGAAAAAATGGAAAAATTAAGAGATTATATTGCCTTTGATTTGGAGTTCAATCAATACGAAGGGGTTACCCATTTAATTCAAGTATCAGCAGTCCGCTTTCAAGATGGACAAGAAAGTGCTGCTTTTGATTCTTATGTTTATACTACAGCCCCATTGAAGAGTTTTATCAATGGTTTGACTGGGATCACAGCTGAAACCTTGAAAGATGCGCCAAAGGTAGAGCAAGTTTTAAAAGACTTTCAGGCATTTGTCGGCAACTTACCTATCGTTGGTTATAATGCAGCTAAGAGTGATTTGCCTATTCTCTTGGAGCACGGTATTGATTATCATGACCAGTATAAAATTGATCTATATGATGAGGCTTTTGAACGGCGTAGTTCTGATCTACACGGCATAGCCAATCTTAAATTGCAAACTGTAGCGAATTTTTTAGGCTTTCACGGGAAGTCACATAATAGTTTAGAGGACGCCCGCATGACGGCGCGTGTTTACGAAGCCTTTTTAGAATCGGATGAAGGAAAGCTATTAATAGAAGACCAGAGTAGTTTTTCTCTGAATAGTCCTTTCAGTGGCTTAGATTTATCTCAATTTTTAGACTAGGAGTGCCTATGAGACCTGAAAAACCTAAAAAGCTAGGTTTTAGGAAGATATACTATAACCTAGATAAAATACTATTTCTATTTTTCTTGATTTTCATGATGGTAGAGTTTGTTTGGTTGCCATTGAATTCATGGATAGCTGGCATACTTCTAAGACAAACAGGTTACTTGTTTATCTCCTACAATAACTTTTGGGCGATTATACAAGGCTCGCCTTTTGTCAGTTTAGCCTTTCTCATTTTAATAGTAATCAATCTTTTAGTGGCTTATTTTCAAATCTGTCTTTTGTTCATTGGGGCGCGTCACCTTCTCTATCATGAAAAGAGAACCTTGATTGAATATAGTCGAAAAGTCTTTCACCAGAGTTTTCTATTTGTCAAACGATTGAGCTTTTGTAAGATGGCCTTTGTCTTCTTTTATGTAGCTCTACTTTTTCCTTTTATTAGGAAAATTTTAAAAATCTACTATCTCAATAAGATTATTATCCCCGATTTTATCGTTACATACCTAGAAGATAAGAACTGGCTGGTAGGGCTGTTGATCATAGCATCCGCTTGGATCTTTCTCTACATTTCTGTTCGTTTCATGTTTGCCCTGCCTAAGATTCTCTTTGAAAGAAAGACAGTAAGAGAAAGTGTGAAATTTAGTCTCCAAAAGACGAAGAAAAACGTTCTTTTCTTCTCTTGGAATCTCCTACTCATTATCATTAAAACCTATCTCTTCTTCTTTGTCTTGTTAATTCCCTTGCTCTTTGCTCAGGCGGTAATGGATAACTTTACTCAAAAAGAATCCTTGATTCTTGGTGTGATTAATTTTATCTTGATTAAAAACCTCCATTACATGACTCTGACTTATTTCCTAGTGAAGTTTGTTTCCTTCTTGACAGGAGAAGAGTTGGAGATCATGCCAAGGCGAAAGAAAGACCATTTGATGAGGTGGGGAGTCATGGGGTGTGCAAGTATATTCTTTGCTTTAGAAGGTTACATCTATCTGGAGTCTCCGGATACCAATACACCTTTAGTGATTTCACACAGAGGAGTAAGTAATAAAAATGGTGTTCAAAATACGGTACAGTCTTTAGAAAAGACAGCCCAACTAAAACCAGACCTCGTCGAGATGGATGTGCAAGAAACGAAAGACGGTCAGTTCGTGGTGATGCACGACGCTAACCTTAAATCGCTAGCAAGAATTAATGCTACACCGCAAGACTTAACTCTGGATGAATTAACAAATACAGATATTTACGAGAATGGCTATCAAACAAAGATTTCAAGTTTTGATGATTATTTAGAACGCGCAAATACATTAAACCAAAAATTGCTGATTGAGATTAAAACCAGTAAAAAAGATAGTCCGCAAATGATGGACCATTTCCTTGAAAAGTATGGAACGACGATCAAGAAATATGGCCACCAGATGCAGTCACTAGACTATCATGTGATTGATAAGGTCTTGGCTTACGATCCTGAAATTCCAGTGTACTTCATTCTGCCATATAATAGTGTGTTTCCGAGAACCAAGGCGACTGGTTATACCATGGAATATTCAACTTTGGATGAATACTTTGTCAATAAACTTTGGACAACAGATCAGAAACTATATGTTTGGACTGTGAATAGTTCTGAGTCCTTTGATAAGGCAGTCAGACTTGGAGCAGATGGCATGATAACGGATGATCTTGAAATGGTCCAGTCACAAGTCACAATGGCTCAAGATGATCCGGAATACACGGAATTACTCTTAAAGAAAGCAATGGAATTCTTTGATTTCTAAGAAAAAAAGAGAAACAGATGTTTCTCTTTTTTTGTGGATTAGAAAGGCAATTTTCCAGCGAAAGCACCGAGTTTCTTCTTAGTCGTTTCATCAATTTGTTCAAGTGCAGCGTTAATCGCTTGCACAGTCATGTCAGAAAGGGTTTCAAGATCTTCTGGATCTACAATTGCTGGGTTAAAGTTAATGCTGACCACTTTCTTATCACCAGTTAGAGTTGCTTGGACAAGGTCTTGAGCCGATTTTCCGACAAATTCCATGGCAGCAAGTTCTGCTTGACTTTGTTCCATTTGTTTTTGAAGTTTTTGTGCTTGGCGCATCATGTTCTGCATGTTCATCATAGCGGTTTATAGTTTCCTTTTTCTATTATTTTCTTTTTTATTTTACCAATTTTAGGAGCAAAAGTCTAACAATAGTTTAAAACATCGTAGAGATTGCTTTCTTAAATTTACAAAAATGGATGCCATAATTTTCCTAGCTTTTGCTTGTATTTCTAAAAATATGTTTAAGTTTTCTTTAAGGTTTCTATTATATTCTAAAGAACTCTATATTAACCGAACGTTGAATGAGGAGTATAGAGAATAACCTAAATTTATTTCTTAATTTATTATAATTTTTCAGACTTTGTTGAATATTGTTCATTTTTCATCCTAAATAATGAGCCAATTCACATGGTGGTTCTTTATCTTTTCTTCATGATAGGCATATATTGTGGTATAATAGATAGTAATGAGTTTTTTAGAATAAACTAAAGGAGAATATAAATGATCTATGCAGGAATCCTAGCCGGAGGAACTGGCACACGCATGGGAATCAGTAATTTACCAAAACAATTCTTGGAGTTGGGTGATCGACCTATTTTGATCCACACAATCGAAAAATTTGTTTTGGAACCAAGTATTGAAAAAATTGTAGTTGGAGTTCATGGAGACTGGGTGTCACACGCTGAGGACCTAGTTGATAAGTATCTTTCTCTTCACAAGGATCGCATCATCATTACCAAGGGTGGTGCTGATCGCAATACCAGTATTGAGAAGATTATAGAAGCCATTAATGCCTACCGTCCAATCACTCCAGAAGATATCGTGATTACGCATGACTCTGTTCGTCCTTTTATCACACTTCGCATGATTCAGGACAATATCAAACTCGCCCAAAATCATGATGCGGTTGACACAGTAGTAGAAGCGGTTGATACCATTGTTGAAAGTACCAATGGTCAGTTTATCACGGATATTCCAAATCGTGCTCACCTCTATCAAGGTCAAACACCTCAGACTTTCCGATGCAAGGATTTCATGGATTTGTATGGTTCCCTATCTGATCAAGAAAAGGAAATCCTGACGGATGCATGTAAGATTTTTGTTATCAAAGGAAAAGATGTTGCTCTAGCTAAAGGGGAATATTCAAACCTTAAAATCACAACTGTGACAGACTTGAAAATCGCGAAAAGCATGATTGAGAAAGACTAAGGCTATGATTAATCAAATTTATCAACTGACAAAACCAAAGTTTATCAATGTAAAATACCAAGAAGAGGACATTGATCAGGAGAATCACATCCTTATTCGTCCAAATTATATGGCGGTTTGTCATGCAGATCAACGTTACTATCAAGGGAAACGCGATCCAAAGATATTGGCTAAAAAGCTTCCTATGGCGATGATTCACGAGTCTTGTGGAACTGTTATTTCCGATCCAACTGGTACTTATGAAGTCGGTCAAAAGGTAGTTATGATTCCCAATCAACCGCCTATGCAGAGTGACAAGGAGTTCTACGAGAACTACATGACTGGGACCTACTTCCTATCTAGTGGTTATGATGGCTTTATGCGAGAATTTGTTTCTCTTCCCAAAGATCGTGTTGTGTCTTATAATGACATTGAGGACACGGTTGCAGCCATTACAGAGTTTGTGAGTGTCGGTATGCATGCTATGGATCGATTCCTGCATCTTGCTCATAGCAAGAGAGAGCGCATCGCTGTTATCGGAGATGGTAGTTTGGCCTTTGTGGTTGCCAATATTATCAATTACACACTACCGGAAGCAGAGATTATCGTCATTGGTCGCCATTGGGAAAAATTGGAGCTCTTCTCTTTTGCAAAAGAGTGCTATATCACGGATAATATCCCAGAGGATTTGACCTTTGATCATGGATTTGAGTGTTGCGGTGGCGATGGTACAGGCCCAGCTATCAATGACTTGATTCGCTATATTCGTCCACAGGGAACGATTCTCATGATGGGAGTGAGCGAATACAAGGTTAATATCAATACACGAGATGCTTTGGAAAAAGGATTGTTATTAGTAGGTTCATCTCGCTCAGGACGCGTCGATTTTGAGAAGGCCATTCAGATGATGGAAGTCAAAAAGTTTGCGAATCGTCTGAAGAATATCCTTTATGTTGAAGAACCTGTGAGAGAAATCAAGGACATTCACCGTGTCTTTGCTACAGACCTTAATACTGCTTTTAAAACGGTATTTAAGTGGGAAGTGTAGAAGATGGAGGTTAATTGTGGAGAAACTCATCAAAGAAAAAATTTCTTCTTTACTATCTGATGAAGAGGAAGTCCTCAGTGTTGAACAGCTGGGAGGCATGACCAACCAAAACTATTTGGTTAAAACAACCAACAAACAGTATATTGTGAAATTTTTTGGTAAAGGGACTGAAAAACTCATCAATCGTCAAAATGAAAAGTACAATCTTGAACTTTTAGAGGATTTAGATTTAGATGTCAAAAATTATCTCTTTGATATTGAGTCAGGGATTAAAGTAAATGAGTACATCGAATTAGCAGTAACTCTTGATTCAACATCAATTAAGTCCAAGTTTGAAAAGATTGCACCAATTTTACAAACCATTCACGCTTCAGGGAAAGAATTAAGAGGAGAGTTTGCTCCTTTTGAGGAAATCAGCAAATATGAATCCTTGATTGAGGGACCTATCCCTTATGAAAACTATGAAGCTGTAAGAAAAGATGTATTTTCACTAGGAAAGAGATTGGCTGATTTAGGTGTTGATAGAAAGTCCTGTCATATCGATTTGGTACCAGAAAACTTTATCGAGTCACCACAAGGTCGTTTGTATTTGATTGACTGGGAATACTCTTCTATGAATGATCCGATGTGGGATTTGGCAGCTCTTTTCTTAGAGTCTGAATTTACAAAGCAAGAGGAAAATGATTTCCTTTCCTACTATGAAAGTGACAAAACGCCTGTATCACGTGAGAAAATTCGTATCTATAAAATCTTGCAAGATACTATCTGGAGTTTGTGGACAGTGTACAAAGAAGCTCAAGGGGCTGATTTTGGAGATTACGGTGTCAATCGTTACCAAAGAGCTGTTGACGGTTTGACCTATTATGGAGGTTTGGATGAAGAATAAAAATGGTGTTTCCTTTGGTCTGCTCTCTGGTATCTTCTGGGGATTAGGTCTAACAATTAGTGCTTATATCTTTTCAATTTTTACAAATCTTTCGCCTTTTGTGGTGGCTGCCGCTCATGATTTCTTGAGTATCTTTATCTTGTTAGCTTTTCTTTTGGTAAAAGAAGGAAAAGTTCGCCTCTCGATTTTCTTAAATATTCGAAATGTAAGTGTAATTATCGGAGCTTTACTAGCAGGACCAATTGGTATGCAGGCCAATCTTTATGCGGTTAAATATATTGGTAGTTCTCTAGCTTCATCTGTATCGGCTATTTACCCAGCAATTTCAGTTTTGCTCGCCTTCTTCATTTTGAAACACAAGGTTTCAAAGAATACAGTATTCGGTGTTTTCTTGATTATTGCAGCGATCATTGCTCAAACCTACAAGGTTGAACAGGTTAACTCGTTTTACATTGGGATTCTTTGTGCCCTTATCTGTGCCATTGCCTGGGGGAGTGAAAGTGTTCTTAGTTCCTACGCCATGGAAAGTGAATTAAGTGAAATTGAAGCCTTGTTAATCCGACAAGTAACCTCATTCTTGTCCTATCTTGTGATTGTGCTCTTTTCTCACCATTCATTTGCAGAAGTGGCAGATGGGCAATTATTCGGCCTCTTGATTGTCTTTGCGGCCTTTGATATGATTTCCTACTTAGCTTATTATATCGCTATTAATCGTTTGCAACCTGCGAAAGCGACAGGTTTGAATGTGAGCTATGTAGTTTGGACTGTCTTATTTGCAGCTGTTTTCTTAGGTGCACCGCTAGATATGCTGACAATTATCACTTCACTTATTGTTATGGCTGGTGTTTATATTATTATTAAAGAATAAAGGAGATTCGTGTGAAAGCGATTATTTTAGCAGCGGGCTTAGGTACTCGTCTGCGCCCTATGACTGAAAATACCCCAAAAGCTTTGGTTAAGGTTAATCAAAAACCCTTGGTAGAATACCAAATTGAGTTTTTGAAAGAGAGAGGAATTGATGAGATTATCATCGTTGTCGGTTACCTCAAAGAACAATTTGACTACCTAAAAGAGAAATATGGTGTCCGTTTAGTCTTTAACGACAAGTATGCTGATTACAATAACTTTTACTCTCTTTATCTAGTAAAAGAAGATTTGGCTAATAGCTATGTCATCGATGCAGATAACTATCTTTTCAAAAATATGTTTAGAAACGATCTAAATCGTTCTACCTATTTTAGCGTTTATCGTGAAGACTGTACGAACGAGTGGTTCTTGGTTTATGGTGATGACTATAAGGTTCAAGACATCATTGTTGACAGCAAAGCTGGTCGCATTTTGAGTGGGGTTTCATTCTGGGATGCTCCAACTGCAGAGAAGATTGTTGGCTTTATTGACAAAGCATATGCAAGTGGTGAATTTGTAGATCTCTACTGGGACAACATGGTTAAGGATAATATCAAAGAATTAGATGTGTATGTTGAAGAATTAGAAGACAATAGCATTTATGAAATTGATAGTGTAAAAGACTACCATAAGTTAGAAGAGATTTTATCTACTATTGAGTAAGGAAAGAGAAGAAGGCTTGAGCCTTCTTTTTTTGTAGATTTTAAAACAGAAATGTTTGATATTGATTATATTCTTGAAACAAAACAAAAATTACAAAAAAATGAACAAAATGAAACAAAAAATATTGACAACGATTTCATATAGTGTTATACTTATACCATAAAAGATAATTGAAAGAAGGGAAAAGGTTATGGGATTAGGTCATTTCTTTGACAAAAACCTGGTGTTTTGCTTAGAAGCGGATAATCAAGAACAACTTTTTAATCAGGTGGCAACCTTATTGGAAGAACGAGAAATCGTTACTCCAACTTATCGTGAAGCCTTGATCGCGCGTGAGAAATCATTTCCAACTGGCCTAGATATGGAATTTTTGGGGAAAGATCTACCAAATGTTGCGATTCCTCATACAGATATTGTCCATAATCTAGCTGAGAAAGTAGTGGTTGTTCGATTAGAAAAACCAGTAACTTTTCACAATATGATTGCTCCTGATAGAGAGGTTGAAGTTTCACTGCTCTTCTTTATCATTAACAACTCAAGTTCAAGTCAAACAAATATTCTGGCTCAGTTGATGGATTTCTTTACAGGGAAGGATCATCTAGAAGATCTATCAAAAATTTCTGAACCAGAAAAACTTTATGCTTATATTGCTGAAGCAACAGCTTAATCTTGTCTATTAAAATATAAAATCGGAGGAAATCCAAATGATTAAAATTCTTGCTGCCTGCGGTGCAGGTGTTAACTCAAGTCACCAAATTAAAAGTGCTCTAGAAGAAGAACTCTCAAATCGTGGTTATGACGTTCACTGTGATGCAGTCATGGTGAAAGATGTAAACGAAGACCTTATCAAGGGATACGATATCTTCACGCCAATCGCTGCAACTGACCTTGGTTTTGAACCAGGAATTCCAGTAATTGAAGCTGGACCAATCTTGTTCCGTATTCCAGCGATGAGTGCTCCAGTATTTGACAATATTGAAGCAGCTATCAAAGAACATGGACTAAGCTAATTTATCCTTTATCTTGTTAACATTCATATAACTTAGAAAAACGGGAGGAACTATTATGGATGTCATTATCAATCTGGCCAACGATATCTTCAAACCTATCTTGGCTATGGGTGGCCCTATCATCATGCTGATCATTTTGACAGTATTGGCCCTACTTTTTGGAGTGAAATTCTCCAAAGCGCTTGAAGGTGGTATCAAACTTGCCATCGCCCTTACTGGTATCGGTGCTATTATCGGTATGCTCAACGGAGCTTTCTCAGCATCACTTGCAAAATTCGTTGAAAACACTGGTATTCAATTGAACATCACTGACGTTGGTTGGGCACCACTTGCTACCATCACTTGGGGTTCTGCCTGGACACTTTACTTCTTGCTTGTGATGTTGATTGTCAACGTTGTGATGCTTGCAATGAAGAAAACAGACACACTTGACGTTGATATCTTCGATATCTGGCACTTGTCAATCACTGGTCTTTTGATCAAATGGTACGCAGACAACAATGGAGTTAGCCAAGGGGTTTCACTTTTCATCGCAACTGCAGCAGTTGTCCTTGTAGGTATTTTGAAAATCATCAACTCTGACTTGATGAAACCAACATTCGACGACCTTCTTAATGCACCAAGTTCATCTCCAATGACTTCAACTCACATGAACTACATGATGAACCCAGTTATCATGGTTTTGGATAAAATTTTTGATAAAGTATTGCCTGGCCTTGATAAATACGACTTTGACGCTGCAAAATTGAACAAAAAAATCGGTTTCTGGGGCTCTAAATTCTTCATCGGTTTCATCCTTGGTATTGTTATCGGTTTGATGGGAACTCCACATCCAGTTGCTGGAGTAGAAGAAGCAGCATCTTGGGAACTTGTTATTAAAGGTTGGTTGAGTCTTGGTTTGACTGCCGGTGTCAGCTTGGAGCTCTTCTCACTTATCGGATCTTGGTTCATTGCAGCCGTAGAACCACTTTCACAAGGTATTACAAACGTTGCTACTAAACGTCTTCAAGGACGTAAATTTAACATCGGTCTTGACTGGCCTTTCATTGCTGGTCGTGCTGAAATCTGGGCTTGTGCCAACGTACTTGCTCCAATCATGCTAGTAGAAGCTGTACTTCTTTCTAAAGTCGGAAATGGTATCTTGCCACTTGCAGGTATTATCGCAATGGGTGTAACTCCAGCTCTCTTGGTTGTTACTCGTGGTAAATTGCTCCGTATGATCATCTTCGGAACTCTCTTGTTGCCACTCTTCCTTCTTTCAGGTACACTTATTGCACCATTTGCAACTGAACTTGCTAAAGGTGTGGGTGCCTTCCCAGAAGGTGTGAGTCAAACTCAATTGATTACTCACTCAACTCTTGAAGGACCAATCGAAAAACTTCTTGGTTGGGCAATTGGTAATGCCACAACAGGTGATATTAAAGCAATCCTTGGCGCAGTAGTCTTCCTTGTATTCTATGTAGGTATCTTTGCTTGGTATAGAAAACAAATGATTAAACGTAATGAAGAATACGCAGCAAATGCTAAATAATTCGCTCCTATAAAATGTAAATTGTGAAAACTAGGTTGTTAATTTCCTACATTGGGAGTGACAACCTAGTTTTTCATATAAAAATCTAAAAATAGTTGGAGGATATTATGGTAATTGAAATCAAATC
This sequence comes from Streptococcus mitis, assembly GCF_003942795.1. GTDB lineage: Bacteria > Bacillota > Bacilli > Lactobacillales > Streptococcaceae > Streptococcus > Streptococcus mitis_BJ. The sequence continues at coordinate 52,736 of NZ_RJNY01000001.1, read as the reverse complement.
AGACCAGTTAACGGTCCAGTTTAAAACCTTAGGTGGCGCCTTGTCGTCGATCAAGGATCGAGAGGGCATTGAGTATCTGTGGCAAGGAGATGCCACTTACTGGAGTGGACAAGCGCCAGTACTTTTTCCAATCTGTGGCTCTTTAAGAGAAGATACAGCCTTCTACAGTCACGAAGATGGAACGGAGACGAAAGGAACCATTCCGCGTCATGGTTTGGTCCGTAAAAAAGAATTTGAATTAGTTGATCAAACAGAAAACAGCGTAACCTTTGCTATCGAAGATGATGAGAATACTTATCAAAACTATCCTTATCATTTCCGCCTTGAAATCACTTATAGGGTTACTGGCAAGACTGTTCGTACTCAATACAAGATTTTCAATAAAGAAACGAATAAAGTAATGCCATTCTTTATTGGTGGTCATCCAGGATTTAACTGTCCTCTGCTAGAAGGCGAAACTTATGAAGATTACTATTTAGAGTTTGAGAAAGAAGAGACTTGCTCTGTTCCACGTCCTTTCCCAGAAACAGGAATGTTAGACTTCCAAGATAGAAGTCCATGGTTGGATTCACAAAAGGAAGTGGATCTCAGTTACGATCTGTTTAGTGTTGATGCAGTGACTTTGGATGAGTTGCAATCCAGAACAATTGCGCTTCGTTCGCGGAAACATGAGAAAGGCTTGAAAGTAAACTTCCAAGAGTTCCCTAATCTCATCATTTGGTCCACCCTAAATAAAGGTCCTTTCATCGCTTTTGAACCCTGGTCAGGCTTATCAACATCCCTTGAAGAAGGAAATCATCTAGAAGATAAGAAGAATGTTCGTCTCTTGGAACCAGGTGAAGTTGATCAGATTGGTTTTGATATCGAAATTTTATAATTTTAAAAATAAAACACAAAAACAAACATTAACTGTTGACTTTTTCTGTAAATAGGAGTATATTATGTTTGTAAGCAACAAATAGTGTTTGTAACAAACAAATAATTACTTGTTATATTCTCTTTCGCAGAGAAAATTTGTTTCTAGGAACTTGATTTCCTGGACTTGGATAAGGTGTTATTCATCTCATTCAATCAAATTTGTCACTAAACTGCTAGAAAGTCTTTTGTAGGTAAACTGCTAGCTATAAAAGTCTTTACTGGCCTAGAATAATAAAAAGGAGTAAACAATATGTCTATTGTTATCGGTGCAGATGCTGCAGGTTTGAGATTGAAAGAAGTTGTGAAAGACTTCTTGGAAAAAGAAAACTTCCACGTTGTGGATGTTACAGCTGAAGGTCAAGACTTTGTTGATGTGACTCTTGCTGTTGCTGCAGAAGTAAACAAAGAAGAACAAAACCTTGGTATCGTGATTGATGCTTATGGTGCTGGTCCATTCATGGTCGCAACTAAAATCAAAGGAATGGTTGCTGCAGAAGTTTCAGATGAACGTTCAGCCTATATGACTCGTGGACACAACAACTCACGTATGATCACTATGGGTGCACAACTTGTTGGTGATGAATTGGCTAAAAATATTGCTAAAGGTTTTGTTAACGGTAAATACGACGGTGGTCGTCACCAAATTCGGGTCGATATGTTGAACAAAATGTGCTAATTAGATTACAGTAAGAAAGGTAAATTAAAAATGAGAATTGCAATTGGATGTGACCACATCGTAACAGATGAAAAAATGGCGGTTTCAGAATTTTTGAAATCAAAAGGATATGAAGTTATCGACTTTGGTACTTATGACCACACACGTACTCACTACCCAATCTTTGGTAAAAAAGTTGGTGAAGCCGTTACAAGCGGTCAAGCTGATCTTGGGGTGTGTATCTGTGGTACTGGTGTTGGTATCAACAACGCTGTAAATAAAGTTCCAGGAGTTCGTTCTGCCTTGGTTCGTGATATGACAACAGCTCTTTATGCAAAAGAACAATTGAACGCCAACGTTATTGGTTTTGGTGGTAAAATCACTGGTGAATTGCTCATGTGCGACATCATTGAAGCTTTCATCAATGCTGAATACAAACCATCAGAAGAAAATAAAAAATTGATTGCGAAAATCGAGCACGTTGAAACTCACAATGCTCATCAAGCAGATGCAAACTTCTTTACAGAATTCCTTGAAAAATGGGATCGCGGTGAATACCACGACTAAGAGGTGACGCATGATTTTAACAGTCACAATGAATCCATCCATTGATATTTCTTATCCTTTGGATGAATTAAAAATTGACACTGTCAACCGTGTGGTGGACGTGACCAAGACAGCTGGTGGTAAAGGTCTCAATGTTACACGAGTTCTTTCAGAATTTGGTGATTCTGTTGCTGCTACTGGTTTGGTCGGTGGTAAACTTGGAGAGTTTTTAGTAGAGCATATTGACGATAAAGTAACGAAACGTTTCTTCTCTATCCAAGGTGAAACACGTAACTGTATCGCTATTCTTCACGGAGACAATCAAACTGAAATTCTTGAAAAAGGTCCTGAGGTTCAAGAAAAAGAAGGACAAGATTTCTTGGCTTATTTCAAAGAACTTCTTAATACTGTAGAAGTAGTTGCTATCTCTGGTAGTCTGCCAGCAGGCCTTCCAATTGATTATTATGCGAGATTGGTAGAGCTTGCTAATCAAGCAGGGAAACCAGTTGTTCTGGATTGCTCAGGTGCTGCCCTTCAGGCGGTTCTTGAATCACCACATAAACCAACAGTTATTAAACCAAATAACGAAGAATTGTCTCAGCTTCTTGGGAAAGAAGTTTCTGAGGATTTGGATGAATTAAAAGAAGTTCTTCAAGAGCCACTATTTGCAGGAACTGAGTGGATAATCGTTTCGCTTGGTGCAAATGGTGCTTTTGCAAAACATGGTGACACTTTCTACAAGGTAGATATTCCAAGAATTCAGGTAGTGAACCCTGTTGGATCTGGAGATTCTACTGTTGCAGGGATTTCATCAGGACTTCTTCATAAGGAAACTGATCAAGAACTCCTCATCAAGGCAAATGTCCTTGGTATGCTCAATGCTCAAGAAAAAATGACAGGTCATGTCAATATGGCCAACTATCAAGCTCTATATGATCAATTAATAGTAAAAGAGGTATAAAATGGCTTTAACAGAACAAAAACGTGCACGCTTAGAAAAACTTTCAGATGAAAATGGCATTATCTCAGCTCTTGCCTTTGACCAACGTGGCGCTTTGAAACGCCTCATGGCCCAATACCAAACAGAAGAGCCAACAGTGGCTCAAATGGAAGAACTTAAAGTATTGGTTGCAGATGAATTGACAAAATACGCATCCTCTATGCTTCTCGACCCTGAGTATGGACTTCCAGCTACAAAAGCTCTTGCACCAAATGCTGGTCTTCTCCTTGCTTATGAAAAAACTGGCTACGACACAACAAGTACCAAACGCTTGCCTGACTGTTTGGATGTTTGGTCTGCCAAACGCATCAAAGAACAAGGTGCGGATGCTGTCAAATTCTTGCTTTACTATGACGTAGACAGTTCTGACGAACTCAATCAAGAAAAACAAGCCTACATCGAACGCATTGGTTCTGAGTGTGTGGCGGAAGATATTCCATTCTTCCTTGAAATCCTCGCTTACGATGAAAAAATCGCTGACGCTGGCTCTGCTGAATACGCAAAAGTAAAACCACACAAGGTTATCGATGCTATGAAAGTCTTCTCAGACTCACGCTTCAACATCGATGTCTTGAAAGTGGAAGTTCCAGTCAATGTCAAATACGTTGAAGGTTTTGGCGATGGTGAAATCGTGCATACTCGTGAAGAAGCAGCAGCCTTCTTTAAAGCACAAGATGAAGCAACTAACTTGCCATACATCTACTTGAGTGCTGGTGTATCAGCTAAACTCTTCCAAGATACTCTTGTATTTGCCCATGAATCAGGTGCAAACTTCAATGGTGTTCTTTGTGGCCGTGCTACATGGGCCGGATCAGTTGAAGCTTACATCAAAGATGGTGAAGCAGCAGCTCGCGAATGGCTACGCACAACTGGATTTGAAAACATTGACGAACTCAACAAAGTTCTCAAAACTACAGCGACTTCATGGACTGAACGTGTGTAAAATCTTCCTCCTAGTTTAGGAACATGAATCTAAAAAAATTTTTAAAAAAGTTATATGTAAAGGTTTACAAAATAACTTACTTGTGCTATACTTAAATCACAAGTTAATACAAGGTGAGTGTTACTAAGTAATATTAGGCATGATCACAGATGAATTAGAAAATAGTAGATTTTCTAATCTCATTTGTGGTCATTTTTTGTACTCATATACCTTTAAGATATAAAAGGAGGTTGACATGTATCGAATTCTAAATCCAATGAATCACAATGTTTCACTTGTCAGAAATGATAAAGGAGAAGAGGTGATTGTAATTGGTAAGGGGATTGCATTCGGAAAGAAGAAGGGGGATTTGATTGCTGAAAATCAGGTTGAGAAAATCTTTCGGATGAAGACCGAAGAGTCAAGAGAAAACTTTATTGCTCTCCTCAAAGATGTTCCGCTTGATTTTATCACAGTGACCTATGAGATTATTGATAAGCTTTCTAAGAAATATCATTATCCGATTCAAGAGTATCTCTACGTAACCTTGACAGATCATATTCACTGTTCCTATCAAGCCCTAACACAAGGAAGGTACAAGGATAGCAATCTACCAGATATTTCTGCCAAGTATCCTGTAGCTTTTAAAATTGCAAATGAAGCATTTGAAATTTACCGTCAGAAACTAGCGGATCATTTTCCTGAGGACGAAATTATTCGGATTGCTTATCATTTCATCAATGCCGAAGGTGAGAATGAAGTGGAAGTTGTTGAGTCGATTGATAAGAGGAAAGAAATTCTCAGGAATGTCGAAGAAGTGCTGAAAAGTTACGCTATTCAACGAACCAAAAAGAATAACCATTTCTATGATCGCTTTATGATTCATTTGAATTATTTCTTGGATTATTTAGACCGTTCCAGAGATGATAACCAATCACTTCTGGATATGGAAGATCATATTAAACAATCCTATCCAAAAGCGTTCGAGATTGGTTCCAAAATCTATGATGTGATTACACAACATACGGGTCTTGATTTGTATAAGAGTGAGCGAGTTTATCTAGTTCTACATATCCAACGTTTATTGTCATAAAAATTTAATTAAAAATACATAAGGAGAATTCTATCATGAATAGAGAAGAAGTAACATTGTTAGGTTTTGAAATCGTAGCCTATGCTGGCGATGCTCGTTCAAAACTATTGGAAGCCTTGAAGGCTGCTGAAGCTGGCGATTTTGCGAAAGCTGATACTCTCGTGGAGGAAGCGGGTGGTTGCATCGCGGAGGCACACCACGCGCAAACAAGTCTATTAACTAAGGAAGCTTCAGGTGAGGACTTAGCTTATAGTGTAACCATGATGCATGGCCAAGACCACTTGATGACAACTGTCTTGTTAAAAGATTTGATGCACCATTTAATCGAACTCTACAAGAGAGGAGTTAAGTAATGAACAAACTAATTGCTTTTATCGAGAAAGGAAAGCCTTTCTTTGAGAAACTATCTCGTAATATCTATCTTCGTGCTATTCGTGATGGTTTCATTGCAGGTATGCCTGTTATTCTCTTCTCAAGTATCTTTATCTTGATTGCTTTTGTTCCTAACTCATGGGGCTTTAAATGGTCTGATGATGTTGTTAATCTCCTCATGAAACCTTATAGCTATTCAATGGGGATTCTGGCTCTCTTGGTAGCTGGTACAACAGCTAAGTCATTGACCGACTCAGTTAACCGTAGCATGGAAAAAACCAATCAAATCAATTATATGTCAACACTGTTGGCAGCGATTGTTGGTTTGTTGATGTTGGCAGCTGATCCTATCGAAAATGGCCTAGCTACTGGATTCTTGGGGACAAAAGGGTTGCTTTCGGCATTCCTTGCTGCCTTTGTTACTGTAGCCATCTATAAGGTTTGTGTTAAGAACAACGTTACCATTCGTATGCCTGACGAAGTTCCACCAAATATTTCACAAGTCTTTAAAGATGTGATTCCATTCACTCTATCTGTTGTTTCTCTTTATGCTCTTGATTTACTAGCTCGTCATTTTGTTGGAGCCAGTGTAGCTGAATCAATCGGTAAATTCTTTGCACCATTATTCTCTGCTGCTGATGGTTATCTAGGTATTACCATTATCTTTGGGGCCTTTGCCTTCTTCTGGTTTGTGGGTATCCACGGTCCTTCCATTGTCGAGCCTGCAATCGCAGCTATTACCTATGCAAATGCCGAAGTCAACTTGAACCTTCTCCAACAAGGGATGCATGCAGATAAGATTCTTACTTCTGGTACACAAATGTTTATCGTTACCATGGGTGGTACGGGTGCAACACTGGTTGTTCCATTCATGTTCATGTGGTTAACAAAATCAAAACGTAACCGTGCAATCGGACGTGCTTCAGTAGTTCCAACTTTCTTTGGTGTAAATGAACCAATCTTGTTTGGTGCACCGCTTGTATTGAACCCGATTTTCTTTATTCCATTCATCTTTGCGCCAATTGCTAACGTATGGATCTTTAAATTCTTCATTGAGACGCTTGGCATGAACTCATTTACTGCCAACCTTCCTTGGACAACACCAGGTCCGCTCGGTATTGTTCTCGGTACAAACTTCCAATTCTTGTCATTTGTACTTGCTGCTTTGTTAATTCTTGTTGACGTAGCCATCTACTATCCATTCCTCAAGGTTTATGATGAACAAATTCTTGAAGAAGAGCGTTCAGGTAAAGCCAATGATGAATTGAAAGAAAAAGTAGCAGCAAACTTCAATACTGCCAAAGCAGATGCGATTCTTGAAAAAGCAGGTGTAGAAGCAGCGCAAAACACAATCACAGAAGAAACAAATGTTCTCGTTCTCTGTGCAGGAGGAGGTACAAGTGGTCTCCTTGCAAATGCTTTAAATAAAGCAGCGGAAGAATATAAAGTTCCTGTCAAGGCAGCAGCTGGTGGCTATGGTGCTCACCGTGAAATGTTGCCTGAGTTTGATCTGGTTATCCTTGCTCCTCAAGTTGCTTCAAACTTTGAAGACATGAAGGCCGAAACCGACAAACTTGGTATCAAACTTGCTAAGACAGAAGGTGGCCAATACATTAAATTGACTCGCGATGGAAAAGGCGCTCTTGCCTTTGTTCAAGCGCAGTTCGAAGAATAAAATGTAAATAGCGAAGAAGTGAGATGGAGGAACTCCTCCCAACTATACCCCCATCTCATTTTTATTTCTTGAAAGGTGAATCAAATGACAAAAACACTTCCAAAAGACTTTATTTTTGGCGGAGCAACAGCAGCCTACCAAGCAGAAGGTGCTACACATACTGATGGTAAAGGGCCAGTCGCCTGGGACAAATACCTCAAAGATAACTACTGGTACACTGCTGAACCAGCCAGTGATTTCTATCACAAATACCCAGTTGACCTCAAACTTGCAGAAGAGTATGGTGTCAATGGTATCCGTATTTCAATCGCTTGGTCACGTATCTTTCCAACGGGTTATGGGAAGGTTAATGACAAGGGGGTTGAGTTCTATCATAATCTATTTGCAGAGTGCCACAAACGGCATGTTGAGCCCTTCGTGACTCTTCATCACTTTGACACGCCAGAAGCACTTCATTCAAACGGAGATTTCCTGAATAGAGAAAATATTGATCACTTTGTGGATTATGCAGCCTTTTGTTTTGAAGAATTTCCTGAAGTTAACTTTTGGACGACCTTTAATGAAATTGGACCGATAGGAGATGGCCAGTATTTGGTTGGGAAATTCCCTCCAGGTATTCAGTACGACCTTGCCAAAGTCTTCCAATCTCATCACAATATGATGGTGTCGCATGCGCGTGCAGTAAAACTTTTCAAGGATAAGGGATATAAGGGGGAAATTGGTGTGGTTCATGCCCTGCCTACCAAGTATCCTCTGAATCCAGATAATCCAGCAGATGTTCGTGCAGCCGAGTTAGAAGATATTATCCATAACAAGTTTATCCTAGACGCGACTTATCTAGGACGATATTCTGAAGAAACCATGGAAGGTGTCAACCATATCTTAGCAGTCAATGGTGGAAGTTTAGATCTGCGTGAAGAAGACTTCGCTGTGCTAGAAGCTGCAAAAGACCTGAATGACTTCCTTGGAATTAACTACTACATGAGTGATTGGATGCAAGCCTTTGATGGCGAAACAGAAATCATTCATAACGGTAAGGGTGAAAAAGGAAGCTCTAAGTATCAGATTAAGGGAGTCGGACGCCGTGTAGCTCCAGATTATGTGCCACGTACGGACTGGGACTGGATTATCTATCCTCAAGGTTTGTATGATCAAATCATGCGCGTGAAGAAAGATTACCCAAATTACAAGAAAATCTACATCACTGAGAATGGTCTTGGATACAAAGATGAGTTTGTGGATGGGACAGTTTATGATGATGGACGGATTGATTATGTTAAGAAACATATGGAAGTGATTGCAGATGCAATCTCTGATGGAGCCAATGTCAAAGGCTACTTTATCTGGTCGCTGATGGATGTCTTTTCTTGGTCAAATGGTTATGAAAAACGTTACGGTCTCTTCTATGTAGACTTTGAAACTCAAGAACGTTATCCTAAGAAATCAGCTCACTGGTACAAGAAAGTAGCGGAAAGTCAGATTATAGACTAGTAGAATTAGTAATTAGATATAGAATTCTAGTGAGGCAAAAGATGTTCAAAGATTTTATCCAATCAATTTATGAAAAAGTTTATATTATCAATTTTGATAAATGTTCTCAAATACCTTGTTTGACTAATGAGGAGCTGAAAAATCTTGGGAAATGGTATGTCTCTACCGGTAAAGAATGGATTTGCCATTCAGACTATGAGCTGGAAGAATTTAAAAATATTTTTTTAAATTTTATTCGTCCTGAAGAACGGGATAATATCTCCTTTGATTCAGATTTTATGCCGTTTCAACAATCATAAAGAATCTAGGAAACTCTTTGTAAAAATCTTCATCAAAAAATGCGTCATATCAAGATTCTTATTTTCTTGATATGACGCATTTTATATTTTATCAATCCTCAGTTTTATGGTTTAGAAAGAATAATTTTTGTTTGTTTCGACAGTTCTTCAAATGTCTCCTGACTCAGTTTGGAATCTGAAACGATGGTATCAATTTCTGAGATATTGTAGAAAGTGTAAAAATCAAACTTATTAAACTTACTGTGGTCTGCCAGTAAGTATTTTTTATTGGCATTGTTCAAGGCGATTCGTTGTACCTCACCCTCTTCCTCACTGAAAGTAGCAATTGCCTTGTCCTTAATACCATTACAGCTAACAAATGCCTTAGAGAACTGAAGATTGGTCAAATCCTGTAAGGTAAGTGTCCCTACAAAAGCACCAGTGATAGAGCGATAATTTCCGCCAATCAAGATCAAATCTGTTAGTTTTCGTTCGTTTAGGATGAGAAAAACAGGAAGACTGTTTGTTACAACACGAATGTTATCGATAGGGAGCTCACGAGCAAAACATTCTAAGGTTGTTCCTGGTCCGATAAAAATGGTTTCACCTTCGTCAATCAAATGACCGGCAAAACGGCTAATTTCTTGTTTTTCAGCAATCTGCAAGCCTTGTTTTTCAACATTTGAGCGTTCGTTGTTTAAGAGAGAACCTGTACGAAGTTTTTCAGCGCCACCATGCACACGAACCAGCAAATCCTTGTCTGCTAGTTCTTGTAAATATCGGCGAGCTGTCATATCTGACACATCAAGACTCTCCATAATCTCTTTTACAGTAATAGTGCCTTTTGTGTTTACTGCTTCTAGAATACTATCTAGTTTTTCTTGCTTTAGCATCCTTATCACCTCGATTTCTACTATTATTATCTTACCATAAAACGCTCAATCAATCAAATAGAAAAAAACAAAATAAAACAAAAACAAAAATATCATGGCTGTTTTAAACAGACCATGATATTTTGAATGATTGGTCAAATTAGTCTAAACCGTAGTTGTAGTCATCATCTTGCATGGCTTCAACTTCACCAAGAAGGTAACCATTTCCGACTTGAGAGAAGAAGTCGTGGTTAGAAGTTCCTGTTGAGATTCCGTTCATGACGATAGGATTGACATCATCAGCTGAATCTGGGAAGAGTGGATCTTGTCCTAGGTTCATAAGGGCCTTATTGGCATTGTAACGAAGGAAGGTTTTAACTTCTTCGGTCCAACCAACACCGTCATAGAGGCTTTCTGTATAGCCCTCTTCGTTCTCGTAGAGAGTGTAGAGCAGGTCGTACATCCATTCTTTGAGCTTTTCTTGCTCTTCTTCAGGCAATTCGTTGAAACCAAGTTGGAATTTGTAACCAATATAAGTTCCATGAACAGATTCATCACGGATGATCAGTTTGATGATTTCTGCAACGTTAGCCAGTTTGTTGTTACCGAGATAGTAAAGCGGTGTAAAGAAACCAGAGTAGAAGAGGAAGGTTTCAAGGAAAACGCTGGCAACTTTCTTTTCTAGTGGGTTACCATTGAGATAGATTTCATTGATAATTTCAGCTTTTCTCTGAAGGTAGGGATTAGTGTTGGTCCATTCAAAGATTTCTTCAATTTCAGCCTTGGTATTCAAGGTCGAAAAGATAGAAGAATAAGATTTTGCGTGGACAGATTCCATAAACTGGATGTTGTTGAAAACAGCTTCCTCATGTGGTGTACGGATGTCTGCGCGAAGCGCCTGAACACCGGTTTCTGATTGCATGGTATCCAAAAGGGTCAAACCACCAAAGACTTTTCCTACCAAGTCTTTTTCTTTGTTTGATAGTTTTCTCCAGTCGTCTAGGTCATTTGACAAGGGGATACGAGTGTCGAGCCAGAATTGCTCTGTCAGCTTTTCCCAAGTTGATTTGTCGATGACATCTTCGATGGCATTCCAGTTAATGGCTTTGTAGTAAGTTTCCATTTGAAATCTCTTTCTGTATGTAATAATGCGATTGTCGAATCATCTCTATTTTATCATAGTCTGAGAAGAGTATCGCACAAAAAGTCGGAAGACCGACTTTTTAGTTTTTCATAGTATTTAAGATACTTATCAAGTTTTGTCTGGCGGGTAATTTAATCAGTAGTCTGAGAAAATGTGGTTGCCTCAGATAAAAATTAAATCACACAGCTTTCACATTGGTTAGCACCAACTTCCCCACCGTCGTCTGTAAAGGTACGGACGTAGTAGATAGACTTGATACCCTTGTTAAAGGCATAGTTACGAAGGATAGACAAGTCACGTGTCGTTTGTTTGTTTTCTTTCTTCCATTCGTAAAGACCTTTTGGAATGTCACTACGCATGAAGAGAGTGAGTGAAAGTCCTTGGTCCACGTGCTCAGTCGCAGCAGCGTAAACATCAATCACTTTACGCATATCCATGTCATAAGCAGAAGTGTAGTAAGGGATAGTATCTGTTGACAAACCTGCAGCAGGATAGTAGATTTTACCAATTTTCTTTTCTTGACGTTCTTCGATACGTTGCGTAATCGGGTGGATAGAAGCAGAAACGTCGTTGATGTAGCTGATAGAACCATTTGGAGCAACAGCTAGACGGTTTTGGTGATAAAGACCATCTGCTTGAACTTTTTCGCGAAGTTCAGCCCAGTCAGCAGCGCTTGGAATAAAGACATCTTTAAAGAGTTCTTTGACACGGTCTGATTTTGGAACAAACTCACCTGTCACATACTTATCAAAGTAGCTTCCGTTAGCATAGTCTGATTTTTCAAAGTTGTGGAAGGTGATGCCACGTTCACGGGCGATATTATTTGATTCCACCAAGGTCCAGTAGTTCATAAGCATAAAGTAGATGCTTGTAAATTCAATTGACTCAGGTGATCCGTACTCAATCAGTTGTTGGGCAAGGTAGCTATGAAGTCCCATAGCACCAAGACCAAAGGTGTGAGCCAAACTGTTTCCGTGGTCGATAGTAGGGACAGCTACGATATGCGAACTATCTGTAACGAAAGTAAGGGCACGAACCATAGCGCGGATAGAACGACCAAAGTCAGGTGAAGTCATCATGTTGACTACGTTGGTTGAACCAAGGTTACATGAAACGTCTGTTCCCATTTGAAGGAATTCTTGAGCATCGTTGATCAAGCTTGGTTCTTGAACTTGAAGAATCTCAGAACACAAGTTACTCATGATAATCTTACCATCTACTGGATTAGCACGGTTGGCTGTATCAATGTTGACTACATAAGGGTAACCAGACTCTTGTTGTAATTTAGAGATTTCTGTTTCCAAATCACGCGCCTTGATTTTTGTCTTGCGAATGTTTGGATTTGAGACCAATTCATCGTATTTTTCAGTGATGTCGATGTAGTTGAATGGCACACCGTATTCAAGCTCTACAGAGTAAGGGCTAAAGAGATACATTTCTTCATTTTTACGAGCCAATTCGTAGAATTTATCGGGTACTACAACACCAAGTGAAAGAGTCTTTACACGAACTTTTTCATCAGCATTTTCTTTCTTAGTTGAAAGGAAAGCGATGATATCTGGGTGAAAGACGTTGAGGTAGACAACCCCGGCACCTTGACGTTGCCCAAGTTGGTTGGAGTAAGAGAAGCTGTCTTCAAAAAGCTTCATAACTGGTACGACACCAGAAGCAGCACCTTCATAACCTTTGATAGGAGCTCCAGCTTCACGAAGGTTGCTGAGGGAAATTCCCACACCACCACCGATACGTGAAAGTTGAAGAGCAGAGTTGATAGAACGTCCGATAGAGTTCATGTCATCAGTTACTTGAATCAAGAAACAAGAGACCAATTCCCCACGACGAGCACGGCCTGCGTTCAAAAAGGAAGGAGTAGCTGGTTGGTAGCGTTGGTGGATGATTTCATTGGCAATATCAGTCGCGATCGCTTCATCCCCGTCAGCAAAGTAAAGTGCATTAAAGAAGACACGGTCTTCCATGCTTTCAAGGTAGTATTCACCGTCATTAGTCTTCAAGGCATATTGATTGTAAAACTTATAGGCAGCCATGAATGATTTGAATTGGAAGTTTTGGTCCTTGATAAATTGATGCAATTCTTCCAAAAACTCTGGACGGTATTTCTTGAGAAATGCAGTTTCGATGTAGTTGTGTTCAATGAGGTAGTTGATTTTATCAGTGATTGAATCAAAAACCATGGTATTTGGAACCACATTTTCTTTAAAGAAGGCATCCAAGGCTTCCTTATCTTTATGAAGCATGATTTGTCCATTAACAGGACGGTTGATTTCGTTATTGAGACGGAAGTAAGTTACGTCCTCAAGATGTTTTAATCCCATAAAATTTCCTTTATCTAATTACAAAAGAAAGGCCTCTAAGTTAGCCCTAGAAGCAAGTTTCTTCTGGATGATGTACTAAGATTATGCTAATTGTTTCAGTTTTCCTGGTTGGAAACCTGAAAAGACTTCAGTTGGTGTTTGGATAACAGGAGCAGCGCTGAAACCGAGCTCTTTAACTTGATCGATGTACTCAGGTTGCTCGTCGAGATTGATCTCACGATAAGCGACATTGTTGCTGTCCAAGAAACGTTTGGTCATCTTACATTGGACACAGTTATTTTTAGAATAAACGGTTACCATTTTCGTAACTCCTCTTTCAAAATAGATTACTTTCTTAGTATATCAGAAAAAAAAACTTTGTCAAACTTTTTAAACTAAATCTTGTGCTAAAAAGTTACGGTTTTGAAATTAAAACACAAGATATAGTGTTTTTGAAAACATAAATTCTGATTTCCGTTGAACTGTCAAAGTTTCTCAAAATAAAAAAACTACATACTGTATATTGGCAATATAAATAGAAGATTTTCAGCAAGTTATCAGAAAGGAAAACGAAGAAAATAGCAAAAATCGTAAGAACAGGAATAAGTCTAGCTGAGACAATGCTTTGACAAAACAGAAACTGTGATATTTACGAAAAAAGAAATTTTCTACACTAGATGTCCCAATATTTTGTATTAGAATATCTAAAATATAACAAGAGTGGGAATGACAGATTATGCTGTATTCATCCAAATAGATTATGAATTTCGTATTCTTGATAGAGAGTATATGACTGTAATTTTTGGGAAGTATTCGATTTATGTGGTATACTAGTAGTGACCATAGAACTTATAGATAGGTATAAATTTAAAAATGAAGCTATGAAAAGAGTTTATAGCGATTACGATATTTAGGTATGTAGACTATTTAAAAACATAAAAGCCAGTAGATGAGTTAGATAAATGTTGAATATGCAAAAACTATTAGAATAGAGTTATTCACTTTAGAAACTTATACTTACTGTGGATATATATAGTATAATGTTGTTAGGGAAATGGGATTAATAAATGAAAGAACGCAAATCAGGAGGCGCGTGGTGAAAGAAAATGATGTTATTTTAAAACGGCAATCAACTCAAATATTTTTTAAGAATGGGGATACGGATTTTTTCTTTAATTGGTTGTTAGGAATCGGTGAAATTTTTGGTTTCTCTCATGGAGAGCTTTATTATCTTGCTCAAAAGTTAGGTAATTCACCAAAGCCTGATGACTGGAAAAATGTATTTTTATCGCATGTAAACTATCTTGAACAAGCAGCAAGTAATTCAGGATTGAGTGAACAAACAAAGGCGCAGTATTATCTTGCACAGACCTACTCACTTCGCTCGGCAATCCAGTTTACCGATCCATTTTCTGAAGAGTATTTATCGACCGTTCGTCAAATGGAGAAGGTGTTTTCTAGTGCAATTCATTCACTAGGTGCACCGATTGAAAAATTAACTATTCCCTATCAGGGTTCTTACTTGCCTGGTTATTATCTTCATAGCGGCGATAATTGCCCAACGCTAATCATGATTGGTGGAGGTGATACTTATCGCGAAGATTTATTTTACTTTGCAGGATATCCTGGATGGATACGAAATTATAATGTTTTAATGGTTGACCTTCCCGGTCAAGGGAGCAATCCTAGTAGAGGGCTGGTCTTTGATGTGGATGCCTCTATTCCAATTTCATTATGCATAGACTGGTTGGAAAATAGAAATCCTAAACTAAATTATTTAGCCATTTATGGTGTCAGCGGAGGGGGATATTTTACCGCACAAGCTGTTGAAAAGGATCCAAGAATTCATGCTTGGATTGCTAGTACCCCTATTTACGACGTTGCAGAACTTTTCAGAAAAGAATTTGGATCAAGTTTGAAAGCACCTAGTTGGTTAATAAATGCCATTTTAAAATTAGCTGGAAATTTGAATGAATCAGCAAATTTAAATCTTAAAAAGTATGCATGGCAGTTTGGTACTTCTGATTTTAAGAGTGCTATTGATGATGTATTTAACCATGCAAAGATTGTGGATTATCAAAAAATTCAATGCCCATGCCTTTTTATCATGGGAAAGGGTGAGGGTGCTGAACTGCAGCATCAAACTAAGGTAATTTATGAGGCACTTAAATCTAAAAATCCGCAAACTAAACTTCAGGTTTTTGAGTCCGAAAGCGGTGCGGACGCTCATTGCCAAGTCAATAATCTAAGACTCACCCATAATGTCGTTTTTGATTGGTTGGACACTTTATTTGAATGGAATCAATCAAAGTTTTAGTTCTACTTATACCACTTAGATATATCTACCTTTTTACTGTTAGGGGCTACAAACTTATTTTACTTTAAGTAGCAAATTGGATAAATTCTCTACTGTTGAAGGTAATATTCTTTTAATAATTAGTGCCTAAATTTCCCATAGTACCTGTATGATAGAAAAAGAAGCAATTTCATTTTCAGTAAAAGTCCATAAAATACTTGAAAAATTATCTAGAAGGTGATATAATACAGTCTTGTAAGGGTTATCACATATAATCCAAATAAGAAACAATTAAAGGAGAGTCAAACTATGGCTTCTAAAGATTTCCACGTAGTGGCAGAAACAGGTATCCACGCACGTCCAGCAACATTGTTGGTTCAAACAGCTAGCAAATTTGCTTCAGATATCACTCTTGAGTACAAAGGTAAATCAGTAAACCTTAAATCAATCATGGGTGTTATGAGTCTTGGTGTTGGCCAAGGTGCTGATGTTACAATTTCAGCTGAAGGTGCAGATGCTGACGATGCAATCGCTGCAATCACTGAAACTATGGAAAAAGAAGGATTGGCATAAGGAAAATGACAGAAATGCTTAAAGGAATCGCAGCATCAGACGGTGTTGCAGTTGCAAAAGCATATCTACTCGTTCAACCGGATTTGTCATTTGAGACTGTTACAGTCGAAGATACAAACGCAGAAGAAGCTCGCCTTGATGCCGCTCTAAAAGCATCACAAGACGAGCTTTCTGTTATTCGTGAGAAAGCAGTAGGTACGCTCGGTGAAGAAGCAGCTCAAGTTTTTGACGCTCACTTAATGGTTCTTGCTGACCCAGAGATGATCAGCCAAATCAAGGAAACAATCCGTGCGAAGAAAGTGAATGCAGAAGCAGGTCTGAAAGAAGTGACAGACATGTTTATCACTATTTTTGAAGGCATGGAAGACAACCCATACATGCAAGAACGTGCAGCGGATATCCGCGACGTGACGAAACGTGTATTGGCAAATCTCCTTGGTAAGAAATTGCCAAACCCAGCTTCTATCAATGAAGAAGTGATCGTGATTGCGCATGACTTGACTCCTTCAGATACAGCTCAATTGGACAAAAACTTTGTAAAAGCTTTTGTAACCAACATTGGTGGACGTACAAGCCACTCAGCTATCATGGCGCGTACACTTGAAATCGCGGCAGTATTAGGTACAAACAACATCACTGAGATTGTTAAAGATGGTGATATCCTTGCTGTTAACGGTATCACTGGTGAAGTGATTATCAACCCAACTGATGAGCAAGCGGCAGAATTCAAGGCTGCTGGTGAAGCTTATGCGAAGCAAAAAGCTGAATGGGCACTTTTGAAAGATGCTCAAACGGTGACTGCTGATGGTAAACACTTTGAATTGGCTGCTAATATCGGTACTCCAAAAGACGTTGAAGGTGTCAATGCCAACGGTGCTGAAGCTGTTGGTCTTTACCGTACAGAGTTCTTGTACATGGATTCTCAAGACTTCCCAACAGAAGACGAGCAGTATGAAGCATACAAAGCTGTACTTGAAGGAATGAATGGTAAACCTGTTGTCGTTCGTACAATGGATATCGGTGGAGATAAGGAACTTCCTTACTTCGATATGCCTCATGAAATGAACCCATTCCTTGGATTCCGTGCCCTTCGTATCTCTATCTCTGAAACTGGAGATGCTATGTTCCGCACTCAAATCCGTGCCCTTCTTCGTGCGTCTGTACACGGTCAATTGCGTATCATGTTCCCAATGGTTGCGCTCTTGAAAGAATTCCGTGCAGCGAAAGCAGTCTTTGACGAAGAAAAAGCAAACCTTCTTGCTGAAGGTGTTGCAGTTGCGGATAATATCCAAGTTGGTATCATGATCGAGATTCCTGCAGCGGCTATGCTTGCAGACCAATTTGCTAAAGAAGTTGACTTCTTCTCAATTGGTACAAACGACTTGATCCAATACACAATGGCAGCAGACCGTATGAATGAGCAAGTTTCATACCTTTACCAACCATATAACCCATCAATCCTACGTTTGATTAACAACGTTATCAAAGCAGCTCACGCTGAAGGTAAATGGGCAGGTATGTGTGGTGAGATGGCTGGTGACCAAAAAGCTGTTCCACTTCTTGTCGGAATGGGCTTGGATGAGTTCTCTATGTCAGCAACATCTGTCCTTCGTACACGTAGCTTGATGAAGAAACTCGACACAGCTAAGATGGAAGAGTACGCAAACCGTGCCCTTACAGAATGCTCAACAATGGAAGAAGTTCTTGAACTTCAAAAAGAATACGTTGACTTTGATTGATTGAAAGGTCCTTGCAACTCAGTTGCAGGGATTTTTTGTTTTAAAAATTTGGTGATTGATTTTCAATATAGGATTCTCAAATCAGACTGTTCAGATAGAAGACAGTGTAGAAAACAAAAAAATCGTTAACTAGTTCATAAAATTCTTGACAAGTTGAATATTTAGGAGTAAACTATTAACCAGTTAACTTTTAGAGAGGAGTTTCTGCAATTTAGAAATGAATTGCAACTAGAAATATCAAAAAGAAAGAGAGTTTCGATGAAAATTAATAAAAAATACCTAGCAGGTTCTGCGGCAGCTTTAATTTTAAGTGTTTGTTCTTATGAGTTGGGATTGTATCAAGCTAGAATAGTCAAGGAAAATAATCGTGTGTCTTACGTTGATGGAAAACAAGCAGCGCAAAAAACGGAGAATCTAACTCCTGATGAGGTTAGTAAAAAAGAAGGCATCAATGCCGAACAAATCGTCATCAAGATAACAGACCAAGGCTATGTCACTTCACATGGCGACCACTATCATTATTACAATGGTAAGGTCCCTTATGACGCTATCATCAGTGAAGAGTTGCTGATGAAGGATCCAAATTACCAGCTCAAGGACGAGGATATTATCAGTGAAATCAAGGGTGGTTATGTTATCAAGGTGGACGGAAAATACTATGTTTACCTTAAGGATGCAGCCCACGCAGATAATGTCCGTACGAAAGAAGAAATTAATCGACAAAAACAAGAGCATAGTCAGCATCGTGAAGGAGGAACCTCAGCAAACGATGGTGCGGTAGCCTTGGCACGTTCGCAAGGACGCTACACCACGGATGATGGCTACATCTTTAATGCCTCTGATATCATTGAAGATACTGGTGATGCTTACATCGTTCCTCATGGCGACCATTACCACTACATTCCTAAGAGTGAGTTATCAGCCAGCGAATTGGCTGCTGCAGAAGCCTTTCTATCTGGTAGAAGTGGCCAATCAAATACGCCTACTTATCGCCGTACCAATGGCAACAGTGCTAGCAGTGATATAGATAGATGGACCCCATCCTATAATAATCAAGGCAACAGCTATAATCACCAAGGCAGTGGCTATACGAACACGAACACAGCTAACAACAGTAGCGACGATAACCAAGCAAGTCAGAGTGATGAGGATATTGATGGCCTTCTGAAACAACTTTACGCCTTGCCGCTCAGCCAACGACACGTAGAATCTGATGGCCTTGTCTTCGACCCAGCACAGATTACAAGTCGAACAGCTAGAGGAGTTGCTGTGCCTCATGGGAACCATTACCATTTCATCCCTTATTCACAGATGTCTGAATTGGAAGAACGAATCGCTCGTATTATTCCTCTACAGTACAGTTCGAACCATAGGGTGCCGGATTCAAGACCAGAACAACCAAGTCCACAACCGACTCCGGAACCTAGTCCAAGCCCGCAACCTGCACCAAATCCTCAACCATCTCCAAGCAATCCAATTGACGAAAAATTGGTCAAACAGGCAATTCGAAAAGTAGATGATAGTTATGTATTTGAGGAGAATGGAACATCTCGTTATATTCCTGCCAAGGAATTATCAGCTGAAACTACTGCAGCCATTGATAGTAAGCTAGCCAAGCAAGAAAGTTTAGCTCATAAGCTCGGAGCTAAGAAAACCAACCTCCCATCTGGTGATCAAGGATTTTACAATAAGGCTTATGATTTACTAGCAAGAGTTCATCAAGACTTACTTGATAATAAAGGTCGTAAAGCTGATTTTGACACTTTGGATAAACTGTTGGAACGTTTAAATGATGAAAGCAGTGATAAAGTCAAGTTGGTGGATGATATCTTGGCCTTTCTAGCACCGATTCGTCATCCAGAACGTTTAGGAAAACCAAATGCGCAAATTGCCTACACTGATGATGAGATTCAGGTAGCCAAGTTGGCAGGCAAGTATACAACAGAAGATGGCTATATCTTTGATCCTCGTGATATCACCAGTGATGAGGGGGATGCCTATGTAACTCCACATATGACCCATAGCCATTGGATTAAAAAAGATAGTTTGTCTGAAGCCGAAAGAGCGGCAGCCCAAGCTTATGCTAAAGAGAAAGGTTTGATTCCTCCTTCAACAGACCATCAGAATCCAGGAAATACGGAGGCTAAAGGAGCAGAAGCTATCTACAACCGCGTGAAAGCAGCTAAGAAGGTGCCGCTTGATCGTATGCCTTACAATCTCCAACATACCGTGGAAGTTAAAAACGGTAGTTTAATCATTCCTCATTATGATCATTACCATAACATCAAATTTGAGTGGTTTGACGAAGGACTTTATGAGGCACCTAAGGGGTATAGTCTAGAAGATCTCTTTGCGACTGTCAAGTACTATGTCGAACATCCAAACGAACGTCCGCATTCAGATAGTGGTTGGGGCAATGCAAGTGACCATGTTCAAAGAAACCAAAATGGTCAAGCTGATAACAATCAAACGGAAAAACCATCAGAGGAGAAACCTCGGACAGACAAACCTGAGGAAGAAAAGCCACGCGAAGAGAAGCCTCAAAGTGAGAAACCAGAATCTCCAAAACCAACTGAGGAGCCGGAAGAAGAATCACCAGAGGAACCAGAAGAACCTCAGGTCGAGACTGAAAAGGTTGAAGCGAAGTTGAGAGAGGCTGAAGAGCTACTTGCAAAGATCCAAGATCCCATTATCAAGTCCAATGCCAAAGAAACTCTCACTGGCTTAAAAAATAACCTGCTATTTGGTGCTAAGGATAACAATACCATTATGGCAGAAGCTGAAAAACTATTGGCTTTGTTAAAGGAAAGTAAGTAAAGGTAGCAGCATTTTCTAACTTCTAAAAACAGGATAGGAGAACGGGAAAACGAAAAATGAGAGCAGAATGTGAGTTCTAGTTCTCATTTTTTTCATGAAAATGTGCAAAATATCTTGACATATAGTGTAAATAAAGATAAACTATTTACTGGTTAATTAATCAGTTAAACACTAGTTAAGGAGTAATGATGAAAAAAAGAACAATACTATTATTGATGGCCAGTGTGTTGGCTCTTGTCTTAGGAGCATGTGGTCAAAAAGAAAAACAAGAAGCAAAAGGGATGAAGATTGTAACAAGTTTTTACCCGATCTATGCCATGGTCAAAGAGGTATCGGGTGACTTGAATGATGTTCGGATGATTCAGTCAAGTAACGGGATTCACTCCTTTGAACCGTCAGCAAATGACATTGCTGCCATTTATGATGCGGATGTTTTTGTCTACCATTCTCATACGCTCGAATCTTGGGCAGGAAGTCTGGATCCAAATTTGAAAAAATCTAAAGTTAAGGTTCTTGAAGCTTCTGAAGGGATGACTTTGGACCGCGTCCCAGGACTAGAAGATGTAGAAGCTGGCGACGGCATCGATGAAAAAACACTTTACGACCCACACACTTGGTTAGATCCTGAAAAAGCAGGCGAAGAAGCCCAGATTATCGCTGATAAACTTTCAGAGGTTAATAGCGAGCACAAAGAGACTTACCAGAAAAATGCTCAAGCCTTTATCAAAAAAGCTCAGGAATTGACTAAGAAATTCCAGCCTATTTTTGAAAAAGCGAGTCAAAAGACCTTTGTTACCCAACACACAGCCTTTTCTTACCTCGCTAAACGTTTTGGTTTGAAACAACTTGGTATTGCAGGGATTTCCCCTGAACAAGAGCCAAGTCCGAGACAGTTGACAGAAATCCAAGAATTTATCAAAACCTATAATGTCAAAACGATTTTTACTGAGAGCAATGCTTCCTCTAAAGTTGCTGAAACCTTAGTCAAATCAACAGGAGTCAGTCTAAAGACACTCAATCCTTTGGAAGCAGACCCTGAAAACGACAAAACTTACTTAGAAAACCTAGAAGAAAATATGAATGTTCTTGCAGAAGAATTAAAATGAGGAGATTATGAAAATTAAGAAAAAGTACCTTGCGGCAGGATCGGCTCTTGTCCTTTCCCTGAGTCTTTGCATCTATGCATTGAACCAACACCAGGTAGAAGGAAACAAAGATAATAATCGTGTGTCTTATGTCGATGGGAAGCAAGACTCTCAAAAAACAGAGACTCAGACACCGGATCAAGTTAGCAAAAAAGAAGACATTCAGGCTGAACAAATTGTCGTGAAAATCACCGATCAAGGCTATGTGACTTCACACGGTGATCATTTCCATTATTACAATGGTAAAGTTCCTTTTGACGCGATTTTCAGCGAAGAGCTTTTGATGAAAGATGCCAATTATCAACTGAAAGACGCTGACATTGTCAACGAAATCAAAGGTGGTTATATTATCAAGGTTGATGGCAAGTATTATGTCTACCTTAAAGATACGGCTCATGCTGATAATATTCGTACGAAGGACGAAATTGAGCGGCAAAAACAAGGCCATACTCATGATGCACCAACTTCTAACAGTGCAGTGGCGCTTGCTCAATCTCAAGGACGCTATACTACCGACGATGGTTACATCTTTAACCCATCTGATATTATAGAAGATACTGGTGATGCTTATATCGTACCTCACGGTGGACATTACCACTACATTCCAAAGAGTTCCTTGTCTGCTAGCGAATTAGCTGCTGCGCAAGCCTACCTCTCTGGAACTAGAAAACAACCGAGCATGACTGACTATCGTCCAAGTCAAAATGGAACTAGTCAAACAACTAATCCTAGTCAACGAACTGAAACACCAAGCAATCAAGCTGAGAGTCTTCAGAGCCTATTGCAGCAACTCTATGCTCTTCCAAGTACTCAACGTTATGCGGAATCGGATGGCTTGATTTTTGACCCTGCTAAGATTTCAAGCAGAACACCGAGTGGCGTGGCGATTCCTCACGGAAATCACTATCATTTCATCCCATATACAAAGCTTTCTGCCTTGGAAGAAAAGATTGCGCGTATGATTCCTTTATCTAGCGACAGTGGAAAACCAACACCTTTAGAAAATCCAAGCAAACCAGCAGAGCATCCAGCTCAACAAGATCATCATGACCAAGACGGTGACCATGGAAGTCAGGATACCAACCATGAAGATCATGACCATGATGGAGAGGAGCATGACCACCATCACGGTGAAGAACATGATCATGGTTTTGCAGCTGACCGTGTCATCAGTGAGGGTGAGCAAGGGTTTGTAGTTTCTCACGGAGATCACGCTCATTATTTCTTTAAGAAGGACTTGACTGCAGCTCAAATCAAAGCTGCCCAAGATCACTTGAAAGAAAATCATCAGTCTCAGTACGTTCAACCACTTGCAAAGACTGTGGAAAGTTTCTCAAGAGATGCTAGCGATGAAGAAAAAATCAAGTATATCTCACAGACCTACAGGGTTCCGCTTGAAGCAATTCGTATTTCAAATGGATTCTTTGTCTTTGGAAATCCGGATCAAGCCTATGATCCAACCCATATCCATCCCTATGCAGTACGAAAAGAACATGTTCGTATTCCTCTCCAAACTGGGAATCCAGAACTGGATTTCCTAAATGAACTTTATACGACTGCCCTACGTGATGGGGTGTCTCCTTATAGTTTACAGGTAGAAAGTGGTAGTTTTGTCATTCCACATGGTGATCACAATCACTACATTAAGGTTCAGACCAAGGGCTATGAGGTTGCTTTAAAGAACAAGATTCCTACCCTACAATCAAGCTATCAGCCTGGAGCTTTTGACGAGCAAACTGTTCTTTCTAAAGTTGATCAACTGTTAGCAGATAGCAGAAGTCTCTACAAAGACCAACCTATCATGCAGAGACGGGTTGAACTTGCTTTGGGTCAATTTATCGAGAACATGAAAAAACTGGCGACTAACTCAACTGCTGGATACCTAGCATCCTTGGATCTCTTTGATAAGCAATATATCCATGTGGATCAAAGTGTGGCACCAGTTGAAACATCACCTTTGGATAAGAAGTACCAAGCCCTAGTAGATAAGATCAATACACTGGATACGGACACTTATGGCTTGCCTAAGAAAGATCTTTTGGTACATTTGCAGGAAGCAAAACTAGCACAGGATGAGACAGAGTTGGCTGCCATTGAAGCGAAACTTCAGGCCTTGCAAGATTTCCGAGATCGGACAGGAGTTACAACAGTAGAGTATATCAAGTACTTCTACGAACATGTGTCTGATGGTCGTTTGAGAGAAGAACTTCGGAACCGTGTTGCCAAGTTGACATGGGAACTTTACCAGTCACAATCTTTCCTCAAAGCAACCGACTTGAACAAGTTATTCCCAACTATTTACCAAACTAAGCTAGAAGTAGAAGAAGCTCTCAAAGAAGAACCCGTCTCTACAAAAGCTGGTAAGACTATTCTAGATACGGAAAAAGTAGATAGTCAAACTGCTAAGACCGCCATCTATGAATTCCTAAAAGAGCTCTACGGTGATTTTATGCCAGAAGAGCGGGTTAGCCATGTTAAGAAGGAAGAAGTGGATGCTCTCCTAACTAAAGCTGCCCAACTCCTAGCACGTGTCAAAGAAGATGGTGTCAAACAATCCCTAGCTGAAGAAGCAGCTAATATCAAAGCGGCTACTGAAAAGGAAAATGCAGACCTTGACGAAGCTAAAACACAACTTGAGGATCTCTTGAATCGTATTGCAGCGACTATCCAACGAGAGGAAAAAGAAGCAGAACAGGATCCACAAACGGTGATCATCTACCAAAAACTTTATAATGTCTTGCTCTCTCTTCACAAGTACTTAGAGGATAACAAAGGATCCGATGCTGACTTTGAACGTGTCGATGCCCTTTTTGATCAACTTGCAGCCAAAAGCAGTGATAAAGAAGGTCTCCTCACTCTAGCTAAAGAAATCATTAGCTTGAACCAGGAACTCCGTTCAAAAGCAAGTAAAACTGATAGCCAATCTAAGTCTGAGAAAGACAGTGAAACAGCTGCTTCTCAACCAACAGAAAAGCAAGCACAAAGCAAAACTGAGCCAAGTGCTCAACCAAATGAATAAAAAAAGGCGAAGTAGCTGAGCTACCTCGTCTTTTTTAGTCTTTATAAGCTACAATGCCAATGATGGTCTCCACCGCACGCTCCATGGTCTGAAGGCTGACGTATTCAAAACGTCCATGCATGTTTTCGCCACCTGCAAAGATATTTGGAGTTGGGATTCCCATAAAGGAAATCTTAGAGCCATCAGTCCCACCACGAATTGGTTCGATAATAGGTGTGATACCTAAATCTTCCATAACAGCTTTAGCAATGGTAACGGGCGTCATGTCTTTCTCAATGACTTCCTTCATATTGTAGTACTGGTCTGTTAAAGTCAAGCTAACGCGATCATTTCCAAGCTCTTGATTCATCTTATCAGCGATAGACTGCATAGCTGCTTTACGCGCTTCAAAGGCATCTTTTTCAAAGTCTCGAATGATATAGCTTGCACGCGCCTCCTCGACACTACCTGACACATCCATAAGATGATAGAAACCTTGGTAATCATCTGTCAGTTCTGGTCGGTCATTCTCAGGAAGTTGATTATGAAAATCAATCGCCAGCTGAAGGGCATTGACCATCTGTCCTTTGGCAGTACCAGGGTGGACATTACGCCCTTGGAAATGAAGCTCAGCACCAGCTGCTGAGAAAGTCTCGTACTGAAGTTCCCCTAGTGGTCCTCCATCAACAGTGTAGGCAAAGTCAACGTCAAAATCTTCTGCATCAAACTTATTAGCTCCAACACCAATTTCTTCATCTGGTCCAAAACCAACACGAATCTCACAGTGTTTGATTTCGGGATGAGCATTCAGATATTCAATAGCAGTCATAATCTCAGCAATCCCTGACTTGTCATCAGCACCCAACAAGGTTGTGCCATCAGTTGTGATAAGGGTTTGTCCTGGATATCTCTCAAGGCTCTTGAAATCAGTTGGATCGAGTTTAAATCCAGAATCACCCAAGTCGATAGCTCCTCCATCGTAGTTTTCGATGACTTGCGGATTAACGCCCTCAGCATTAAAATCAGCTGTATCCATGTGGGAGATAAATCCAATCTTACGTGTCAGGCTGGGATCATTGGCTGGTAAGGTACCAATGGCAAAACCATTTGGAAGGTAGTAGACGTTTTGCAGACCGACACGCTTCATTTCGGGAAGAAGAACATTGGTCGCAAAATCTACCTGGCTCTGCGTACTTGGAGTAGTAGTAGAGTGTTCATCAGAACGCGTGTTGACCTTAACGTAGGTCAGAAAACGTTCCAGAAGGTTCGGATAAGACATAAAAACTCCTTTTTTATCATTTTTTTCATTGTATCATAGAATGGAGAGAAAGACAAAGAGGAGTAGATAAAAAAACAAAAAAACAAAAGAACAAAAGAAATAGTAGACGTCGGAAGCGTTTACTATTTTTTTCTTTCATGATAGAATGGATAGTGAAAATAATATCATAAGGATGATAACATGAAAAAAGCAATATTGATGATGACCTTTGGATCTCCAGAGGAGATTAGTTTTGAAGGAGTAGCAGAATTTTTTACAAACATTCGTCGTGGAGTTAGACCCCAAGACCACGAAATCCAGACTCTCTATGACAACTATGTTCGTATCGGTGGGACGCCTTTGCAGCGGATTACACGTGAGGAGGTCAATTTACTCAAAGAACGTTTAGGGGAGGAGTATGGTATCTACTTTGCCAACAAATTTTCTCGCCCCTTTATCCCAGACGTGATCAAGCAGATGGAAACTGATGGTGTTGAAGAATGTATCTGCTTGATTTTGGAACCTCATTATTCTTTTTACTCAGTCATGGGGTATGAAAAGTTTCTGGAAAGCCAGCAGATCCGATTTTTAGTTATTAAGGACTGGTATCAACAACAGCCTTTGCTGGACTTCTGGACAGATGAGATTAGAAAAATTTTACGAAACCATGTGGGAGAAGAATCCTTCAAGGTAATCTTTTCAGCCCATAGCGTCCCCATTTTTGCCTTGGACTTTGGAGATCCTTATATCGATCAGATTTTCGATAATAGCAAGCTTATTGCTGAACAACTCGGCCTAACAGCCGACCAGTATACCAATACTTGGCAGAGCGAAAGTGATATTGGAATCCCTTGGATCAAGCCAGATGTCTTAGAATATTTACGAGAACAAAAGCAACATCCAGAACATTATATTTTTGTCCCGATAAGTTTTATCAGTGAGCACATCGAAGTCTTGTTCGATAATGATGTGGAATGTTATGATTTGTGTCAAGAATTAGGTGTCACTTACCATCGTCCACCGATGCCCAATACGGATAGCCGTTTAATTGACGCTTTAGTTGCTACTGTAAGAGTCAATGAATACAAAGAATTTAAAGCTTTTCTCCCAGAAGAAGAAACCTTTGATGAGTTAGCGCCTTCGGCAACTACCAAGGACATCATGAAAGAGACAGACGACCTTCAGATGCCAGAATTTGTCAAAAAACTCATTGAGAAAAAAGGCCGTGGAAATGTGAAGATGCCTTACTTGATTAAGAAAATGCTCGAAAAGGCTGGTAAGTTACCAAAAGAGTAAAGAAAAAAGGATTTAGCTTCAAGCTAAATCCTTTATCTGTCTTATTTTTTCTCAAGAAGAGCTTTGATTTCTTGAAGAACTTCAAGTTCAGTTGGAGCAGCAGGAGCTTCCTCAACCACTTCCTCTTTTTTACGAAGATTTTGAGCTTTTTCAATACCTTTGATAACGAAGAAGAGAACTGTACCCACAACAAGGAAGTTGATAACAGCGCTCAAGAAGCTACCGTAACCAACACCATTCCATGAAAGTTCAGCGATACGTTCAACGTTCGCATCTTTCAAAGCTGGGTTCAAGATAAGTGGAGTGATGATATCGTTAACGAGTGAAGTTACAATAGCACCAAAAGCAGAGGCGATGATTACACCGACAGCAAGGTCAACGACATTACCGCGAAGCAAGAATTCTTTAAGATCCTTTAACATTTTCATAATTTCCTTCCCTAATTTTCTAAATAATTATATCCTAAATTGTGACAAAAAGCAACCTGGATGCTTAAGGAATTCGGTTACTCCTCTTAAAAATATAGATTTTACTGAAAATATAATTAAGCAGAATAATCAAGATTTGTGCTAGGATGGTTTCAACTGTATTAACCCTATCTATATTATATTCGACAAACTGACCAATAAGATTAGGAAAGGTTGTAACGAAGATATAAGTTAAAAGAACGTCAAGTCCAAGTGTTGAAAGACGAGCTAAGAAAAACTTAGCAAGACGAGTCGGCCAATTCTTTCTCTTTTGTTTAAAGACGATTGTATCATTTGTAGAAAAGGCAAAGAGAATCCCAATGATATTTGCGAGTACGGTTGCCAGAATTTCCTGGTGACTGATACGGTAGATAAATAAACGTGACAGGATAGATACTAGAGTAGTAGCACCACCAAAAAATAGGTAGGAGAGGATTTCGTTATCAAAGAAAGTTTTTATTAGTTTTTTCATGATTTTAGTATAGCATAAAGTCATATATTGTGCTATACTGGTAAGGTTGATAATCTCAACCCTTGGTGCTTAGCTTCTTTCACCAAGCATATTTTACGCGGGAAACCGCCAAAGGAGAAAACATGAAAAAATTAACTGTTCGTGATATGGCAGATATCGCTATTGTCGCTGCTATTTATGTGGTTTTGACCATCACCCCACCGCTGAATGCCATTAGCTACGGCGCCTACCAGTTCCGTATTTCAGAGATGATGAATTTCTTAGCCTTTTACAATCCTAAATATATCATTGGTGTGACGATTGGTTGTATGATTGCAAATTTCTTTAGCTTTGGTCCAATAGATGTCTTTGTCGGTGGGGGCTCTACCCTAGTTTTCCTAAGCCTAGGTGTATGGCTCTTTAGCAAGTACAAGAAAGACTATCTGTTTAATGGTTTGATTCGAAAGGATCATTTCTTCTTTTCAATCCTCTTCTCTATTTCAATGATTACCATTGCAGCAGAACTCTATATTGTTGCAGAAGCTCCATTCTTCTTTACATGGTTCTCTACGGGAATTGGTGAGTTTGCATCACTCATCGTAGGTGCTATTTTAATCGGAAAATTAGGACGCCGAATCGATCTAACAAGATAAGAAGTTTATAAGCTAGATTCTTGATAAATCTAGCTTTTTTCATTCCATAAATTAAAAGAGAGCGCTTGACAAGAACTAGGAACTATAGTATACTTTTTAGGTAAGCTGATTTAGCTCAGTTGGTAGAGCGCATCCATGGTAAGGATGAGGTCGCCGGTTCAATCCCGGCAATTAGCATGATAGAAACGAAATGACCTTGGGAAACCAAGGTTTTTCTTGTACACTTGTATAAATGAAGCGAAGAGTTTTGGCAGTTGACAAAAGTGACTCTATCTAGTAGAATAGTAGTTGCGATGAGTCGATAGGTAGTCTTCGGACTACTATTGAGCATAAGGAGGTCATAACGCAGGAGCGGACCTTGATGAGTTGTGTGAACCTGCTCATCACATGAAGATGCCTCTTAGTCCCTGGTCAATGACTAGGGATTTTTAGTTTTCAGAAAATATAGTCTAAAAATACTTTTCAATTTCTGTAAAAAGTAGTATAATACATCTATTATAGAAATTTTTAGAAAATTCCGAAAGAGGTTATTTATGGGATATACAGTTGCTGTAGTCGGCGCGACAGGTGCTGTCGGAGCTCAGATGATAAAAATGTTGGAAGAATCAACACTTCCAATTGATAAAATCCGTTTACTTGCTTCTGCACGTTCAGCAGGCAAGACTTTGAAATTTAAAGACCAAGATATTACGATTGAAGAAACGACTGAGACAGCTTTTGAGGGTGTTGATATTGCACTTTTCTCAGCAGGTGGTTCGACATCAGCTAAGTATGCACCATACGCAGTTCAAGCTGGAGCGGTAGTAGTAGATAACACATCTTATTTCCGTCAAAACCCAGATGTACCATTGGTTGTCCCAGAGGTCAATGCCCATGCACTTGATGCCCACAACGGGATTATTGCCTGCCCTAACTGTTCAACAATCCAAATGATGGTTGCTCTTGAGCCTGTCCGTCAAAAATGGGGCTTGGACCGTATCATCGTTTCAACTTACCAAGCGGTCTCTGGTGCTGGTATGGGAGCGATTCTTGAAACACAACGTGAACTTCGTGAAGTGTTGAATGATGGTGTGAATCCACGTGATTTGCATGCGGAAATCTTGCCTTCAGGTGGTGACAAGAAACATTACCCTATCGCCTTTAACGCTCTTCCACAAATCGATGTCTTCACTGACAATGATTACACTTACGAGGAGATGAAGATGACTAAGGAAACTAAGAAAATCATGGAAGATGATAGCATCTCAGTATCTGCAACCTGTGTACGTATTCCAGTCTTGTCAGCTCACTCTGAGTCAGTTTATATCGAAACAAAAGAAGTGGCCCCAATCGAAGAAGTCAAAGCAGCCATCGCAGCCTTTCCAGGTGCTGTTCTTGAGGATGACGTAGCGCACCAAATCTATCCTCAAGCCGTCAATGCAGTTGGTTCACGTGATACTTTTGTTGGTCGTATCCGTAAAGACCTAGATGCAGAAAAAGGAATCCACATGTGGGTTGTTTCAGACAACCTTCTCAAAGGTGCTGCTTGGAACTCAGTTCAGATTGCAGAAACGCTTCACGAACGTGGATTGGTTCGTCCAACAGCTGAATTGAAATTTGAATTAAAATAGTCATATCGTTTAGGAGTTCAGATGAACTCCTTCTTTGAAATAGAGAGGTGTTTTCATGTCTTATCAAGATTTAAAAGAGTGTAAAATCATCACGGCCTTCATTACCCCCTTCCATGAGGATGGTTCTATCAACTTTGATGCCATTCCAGCCTTGATTGAGCATTTATTGGCCCATCACACAGACGGCATTCTTCTAGCTGGAACGACTGCTGAGAGTCCAACTTTAACCCACGATGAAGAGTTGGAACTCTTTGCAGCTGTACAAAAGATTGTCAATGGACGCGTTCCTTTGATTGCAGGTGTAGGTACCAATGATACACGTGACTCGATCGAGTTTGTCAAAGAAGTAGCAGACTTTGGTGGTTTTGCTGCTGGGCTTGCGATCGTACCATACTACAACAAACCTTCTCAAGAAGGCATGTATCAGCACTTTAAAGCGATTGCAGATGCTTCTGACTTACCTATTATCATCTATAACATCCCAGGGCGTGTAGTAGTGGAATTAACTCCAGAAACTATGCTTCGTTTGGCTGACCATCCAAATATCATCGGGGTCAAAGAATGTACTAGTCTGGCTAATATGGCTTACTTGATTGAACACAAGCCAGAAGAGTTCTTGGTCTATACTGGTGAGGACGGAGATGCTTTCCATGCCATGAACCTTGGTGCGGACGGGGTTATTTCTGTTGCATCTCATACAAATGGGGATGAGATGTACGAGATGTTGACTGCCATTGCAGAAAGCGATATGAAAAAAGCAGCAGCTATTCAACGTAAGTTCATTCCTAAAGTCAATGCCCTTTTCTCTTATCCAAGTCCTGCTCCAGTTAAGGCAGTTTTGAACTATATGGGATTTGAAGCTGGTCCAACTCGTCTACCTCTAGTTCCAGCACCAGAAGAAAATGCCAAACGCATTATCAAGGTTGTCGTAGATGGCGACTATGAAGCGACTAAGGCAACCGTAACAGGAGTCTTAAGACCAGATTACTAATAAAGACAATAAAATCCATGACCGTAAGAACGATCATGGATTTTTCTTATTTTCCTAAACAGAATTGGCTAAAGAGCTGTGTAATGAGTTCATCTGGAGCAGCATCCCCAGTGATTTCTCCGAGAATTTCCCAAGTACGGGTCAAATCAACTTGAAGCAAATCAACTGGCATACCCAGTTCAAGACCTTGGTTAACAGCTTGTAGGCTTTCAACGGCCTTTTCAATCAAGGAAATATGACGGGCATTAGATAGGTAAGTAGCATCTTGCTCGACCAAACCAGCATTTTCAAAGAAGAGGTCGTTAATACGCTCTTCGATCTTATCGATATTTTGGTTTTTAAGAACGGAAATACGAATGACATCTTCAGGTAGTTCCGAAGTTTCAATCGCTTCAGGAAGATCCGTTTTATTAAGTAGAATAATACGGTTGGTATCCTGACTGATTTCAAGGAGTTGGCAGTCTTGATTGGTTAGTGGTTCACTAGCATTTAGCACTAGTAGTACCAAGTCAGCTTCCTTGAGGGCTTTTCTCGAACGTTCGACACCGATTTGTTCAACGATATCATCTGTTTCCCGAATACCTGCAGTATCAATCAATTTGAGAGGAACCCCGTTAATGTTGACGTATTCTTCGATGACATCTCGTGTCGTACCAGCGATGTCTGTTACGATGGCCTTATCTTCACGCAGGAGATTGTTGAGAAGACTGGATTTCCCAACGTTGGGACGGCCAATGATAGCTGTTGAAATTCCTTCGCGAAGGATCTTACCGCGACGAGCTGTTCTAAGGAGATTGGTTAGCAATTGTTCAAACTCCATAGTTTTCTCACGGACGACTGCAGTAGTGGCTTCTTCAACATCGTCATACTCAGGATAGTCGATATTGACCTCTACTTGGGCCAAGGTATTGAGGATTTCTTGGCGGGTATTATTAATGAGGTCAGAAAGGGAGCCGTCTAATTGCTTAACTGCAATATTCATAGCCTTGTCTGTCTTGGCACGGATGATGTCCATCACCGCCTCAGCCTGTGTCAAGTCCACACGACCGTTTAAAAAGGCGCGCTTGGTAAATTCACCAGGTTCTGCCAACCGAGCTCCTTCACGAATAGCTAGCTGGAGAATTTCATTGGTTACCGCAATCCCGCCGTGGGTGTTAATCTCGATAATGTCCTCACGAGTGAAGGTCTTTGGAGACTTCATGGCCCCAACCATAACCTCGTCCATGACTTTACCAGTTTGAGGGTCAACGATGTGACCGTAGTTAAGAGTATGGCTGGCAACCTTACTCAAATCCTTGCCTTTAAAAATCTTTTGCGCAATGGCAAAACTGTCAGTTCCGCTCAAACGGACAATACCAATGGCCCCTTCACCTAGTGGAGTAGAGATAGCAGCGATGGTATCAAATTCACGTGTAATCATACTAATTCCTTTTGTAATTCTTTTCTTAGGATATGTATCCAAGCATCTCTTCAAATTGTAACAAATTTGGGTTATTTCTTCAATGGATGCTACTTGGAGATTGAAAAAGCCTAAGCAATTCTGCTTAAGCTAGCTTATTTGGTGCGCATTTCCCCTTGTGGGAAGTAAGTTCCTTCTGGCATGTCGTTGATGATGACATGGACAGCAGATTGAGGTGCTCCAGTATTACGGACAACAGCTTCCGTTACTTCCTTAGCAAGAGCTTTCTTTTGATCAAGCGTGCGTCCTTCAAATAAATCGATGCGTACAAATGGCATAATAGCTTCCTCCACTAGTTTTTGATTTCTTCTATTTTACCACATTTTGCCGTTTAAAGCTTCAGAAAATTATGATATACTAGAATGTAGCAAAAATTTAGAAGTGGACGTGAAATAGAAGCATGGCACAGTTGTATTATCGTTATGGGACTATGAACTCAGGTAAAACGATTGAGATTCTTAAGGTAGCCTATAACTATGAGGAGCAAGGAAAGGGAGTTGTGATTATGACTTCGGCTCTGGATACGCGTGATGGTGTCGGCTATGTATCTAGTAGGATTGGCATGAAACGCCCAGCCATTGCGATTGAGGAAACGACGGATATCTTTGGTTATATCCGAAACTTACATGAAAAACCTTACTGTGTGTTGGTCGATGAGGCTCAGTTTCTCAAGCGTCACCATGTTTACGACCTAGCTCGTGTTGTTGATGAGTTAGACATACCTGTCATGGCTTTTGGTTTGAAGAATGACTTTCGCAATGAATTGTTCGAAGGTTCCAAATACCTCTTGCTCTTAGCAGACAAGATTGAAGAAATCAAGACCATCTGTCAGTATTGCAAGAAAAAGGCGACTATGGTGTTGCGTACGCAGGATGGACTGCCCGTTTATGATGGCGAACAAATTCAGATCGGTGGAAATGAAACTTATATCTCAGTCTGCCGTAAACATTATTTTGCCCCTGAAATCAAGAAGGAGAATGAAGAAAAATGAACATCTATGATCAACTACAAGCTGTGGAAGACCGTTATGAAGAACTAGGAGAGTTGCTGAGTGACCCAGATGTGGTGTCTGATACCAAGCGTTTCATGGAGCTTTCAAAAGAAGAGGCTTCTACTCGTGATACGGTAACAGCTTACCGTGAGTACAAACAAGTCCTTCAAAACATCGTCGATGCCGAAGACATGATTAAGGAATCAGGTGGAGATGCGGACTTGGAAGAAATGGCCAAGCAAGAGCTCAAAGATGCTAAGGCTGAAAAAGAAGAGTATGAAGAAAAACTCAAAATTTTGCTCCTTCCAAAGGATCCAAACGATGATAAGAACATCATCCTTGAAATCCGTGGAGCAGCTGGCGGAGATGAAGCAGCACTTTTCGCTGGAGACCTTCTAACTATGTACCAAAAGTATGCGGAAGCCCAAGGCTGGCGCTTTGAAGTCATGGAGGCTTCTATGAATGGTGTCGGTGGTTTCAAAGAAGTGGTTGCTATGGTTTCTGGTCAGTCTGTATACTCTAAACTCAAATATGAGTCTGGTGCCCACCGTGTGCAACGTGTCCCTGTAACAGAGAGCCAAGGACGTGTACACACTTCGACAGCGACAGTGCTTGTCATGCCTGAAGTGGAAGAAGTTGAATACGATATTGATCCAAAAGACCTTCGTGTTGACATCTACCACGCATCTGGTGCTGGTGGTCAGAACGTCAATAAGGTCGCGACTGCCGTTCGTATCGTTCACTTGCCAACCAATATCAAGGTTGAGATGCAGGAAGAACGTACCCAGCAGAAAAACCGTGAGAAGGCTATGAAGATTATCCGTGCGCGTGTTGCTGACCATTTTGCTCAGATTGCTCAAGA
Organism: Streptococcus mitis; assembly: GCF_003942795.1. Lineage (GTDB taxonomy): Bacteria > Bacillota > Bacilli > Lactobacillales > Streptococcaceae > Streptococcus > Streptococcus mitis_BJ. The sequence continues at coordinate 17,852 of NZ_RJNY01000001.1, read as the reverse complement.
TGAACAAGACGCTGAGCGTAAGTCTACTATCGGTACTGGTGACCGTTCAGAACGTATCCGTACTTACAATTTCCCACAAAACCGTGTCACAGACCACCGTATTGGCTTGACCCTCCAAAAACTAGATACCATCTTGTCAGGTAAATTGGATGAAGTGGTAGATGCCTTGGTTCTTTATGACCAAACACAAAAATTAGAAGAATTAAACAAATAATGAAATTAGCTCAATTATTTTCAGATTTTGAAGAAGAGTTGATAAGACAAGGAGAGGAAGCAGAAAGCCTCTCTTTTGTCTATCGTAGCTTAAAAAGTCTCTCATTTACGGACTTTGTCTTTGTCCTCCAGCAGGAGGTAACAGAGGGAGAAAAACAATTTGTAGAAGAAATTTTCCAGCAGTTAGCGGCCCACAAACCAGCTCAGTATATCATTGGTCACGTAGATTTCTTTGGAATGCAGTTAAAAGTGGATGAGCGGGTTTTGATTCCTCGTCCAGAAACAGAAGAGTTGGTGGAACTCATCCTCACAGAAAATCCTGAGGAAAATCTTAAGATTCTAGATATTGGGACTGGAAGTGGAGCCATAGCTCTTGGATTAGCTAAAAACAGACCAGGTTGGTCAGTGACGGCAGCGGATATTTCCCAAGAGGCCTTAGAGCTTGCATCAGAGAATGCTAGAAATCAAAATCTTAATATATTTTTTAAAAAATCTGATTGTTTTGCAGAAATTTCTGAAAAATATGATATAATTGTATCCAATCCACCCTATATCTCTCGTGAAGATGAGTCAGACGTCGGTTTGAATGTTTTGCATTCGGAGCCTCATCTAGCTCTCTTTGCAGATGAGGATGGCCTAGCTATTTACCGCAGAATTGCGGAAGATGCAAAAGACTATCTCACAGATGGTGGTAAGATTTACCTTGAAATTGGATACAAGCAAGGTAAAAGTGTTCCTGCGCTTTTTAAGAAACATTTTCCTGAAAAACGAGTACGAACACTCAAGGACCAGTTTGGTCAAGATAGGATGGTTGCCGTTGATGATGGACAGGATTAGACAAGAATTGAAAAAGGGTGGGGCAGTTGTCTTACCTACCGAGACAGTTTATGGTCTCTTTGCCAAAGCTCTGGACGAAAAAGCAGTGGACCATGTTTACCAACTCAAACGTCGTCCCAGAGACAAGGCGCTTAACCTCAATGTTGCCTCTCTAGAAGACATCTTGCACTTTTCAAAGAATCAGCCAACTTATCTACAAAAACTTGTAGAGACCTTTTTACCGGGTCCCTTGACCATCATTCTCGAAGCCAATGACAGAGTTCCCTATTGGGTCAATTCTGGACTTGCAACGGTGGGATTTCGGATGCCGAGTCACCCCATTACACTGGATTTGATTCGAGAGACAGGTCCTTTGATTGGGCCGTCTGCCAATATTTCAGGTCAGGCGAGTGGAGTGACCTTTGCTCAAATTCTAGAGGATTTTGACCAAGAGGTTTTGGGTCTGGAGGATGATGCTTTTCTAACTGGACAGGATTCGACGATTTTGGATTTGTCTGGAGACAAGGTGAAAATCCTACGCCAAGGGGCGTTTAAGCGAGAAGATATTCTTGCACAGTTGCCAGAGATTTCTTTTGAGGAGGAATGAGATGCTCAGAGATTTGCAAGAAACAGATGTGAATGCTATATGTGAGATTAACAAAGAGGCTTTGGGCTACTCTTTTAGTCCAGAGGACACAGCTAGTCAACTAGCTAGACTGTCTCAGGATTCCCATCATTTCCTACTTGGTTATGAGGATGCAGCTAGTCATATCTTGCTTGGATATGTCCATGCTGAAGTTTATGAATCCCTCTATTCCAAAGCAGGATTTAATATCTTAGCCTTAGCAGTTTCGCCTCAAGCACAAGGGCAAGGTATCGGTAAAAGCTTACTACAAGGGTTGGAGGAAGAAGCAAAAAGACGGGGCTATGAGTTTATCCGCTTAAACTCTGCCGATCATCGTCTGGGAGCTCATGCATTTTATGAAAAAGTTGGTTATACTTGTGATAAAGTGCAGAAACGGTTTATTCGCATCTTTTAGTTTATTTTCTTACACTAAAGGACCTGTCACACTATAAAGGAGAAGACCTATGATTTTTGACAAAGATGATTTTAAAGCATACGATGCAGATCTCTGGAATGCTATTGCCAAAGAAGAAGAACGCCAACAAAACAACATCGAGTTGATTGCTTCGGAAAACGTAGTTTCCAAGGCTGTTATGGCAGCTCAAGGGTCTATCTTGACGAATAAATACGCCGAAGGATACCCAGGACGCCGTTACTATGGTGGAACTGATGTGGTAGACGTGGTAGAAACTCTAGCTATTGAACGTGCAAAAGAAATTTTTGGTGCTAAATTCGCCAATGTCCAACCTCACTCAGGAAGCCAAGCCAACTGTGCGGCTTACATGGCCTTGATTGAGCCAGGTGATACCGTTATGGGGATGGATTTGGCAGCGGGTGGACACTTGACTCACGGAGCTCCTGTCAGTTTCTCAGGTCAAACATACAACTTTGTGTCATATAGTGTGGATCCTGAAACGGAACTCTTGGACTTTGATGCTATCTTGAAACAAGCTCAAGAAGTAAAACCAAAATTAATTGTAGCAGGTGCTTCAGCCTATTCTCAAATTATCGACTTCTCAAAATTCCGTGAAATCGCAGATGCTGTTGGGGCTAAGCTTATGGTCGATATGGCCCATATCGCTGGTTTGGTTGCAGCTGGACTTCACCCAAGCCCAGTACCATACGCTCATATCACGACAACAACGACCCACAAAACTCTTCGTGGACCTCGTGGTGGCTTGATCTTGACAAATGATGAGGATCTAGCTAAGAAAATCAACTCAGCTATTTTCCCTGGTATTCAAGGTGGTCCTTTGGAGCATGTTGTGGCGGCTAAGGCGGTTTCCTTCAAAGAAGTTTTGGATCCAGCCTTCAAGGAATATGCTGCTAATGTCATCAAAAACAGCAAAGCTATGGTTGAAGTCTTCTTGCAAGACCCTGATTTTCGTATCATTTCTGGTGGTACTGAAAATCACCTCTTCCTAGTGGATGTTACTAAGGTTGTTGAAAACGGAAAAGTTGCTCAAAACTTGCTGGATGAAGTCAATATTACCCTAAATAAAAACTCAATTCCATACGAAACCTTGTCACCATTCAAGACAAGTGGGATTCGTATCGGATCTGCAGCCATCACTGCACGTGGATTTGGTGAAGAAGAAAGCCGTAAAGTGGCTGAACTCATCATTAAAACTCTTAAAAATGCAGAAAATGAGGCTGTCTTAGAAGAAGTGAGAAGCGCAGTCAAAGAATTGACAGATGCCTTCCCATTATACGAGGACTAAAACTTTTATGGACATTTATATTAAGAAAGCTATTATCCATCAGTTCAGCCCAGATGATACCGAGCTGTTTCTAGCGGATAAATTTCTCAATATCACTCCAAAAATCGAGGAATACCTACGTAAAAAAATCGAACGCGTGTATTCAGATGAAGCCAAGACTGGGATTTTCGAAGAAGAAAATCCCTTCTTCAATCACATCACTGACGATTTGTTGGAGACATCAGTAACACTGGCTAATCTCTGGAAAGAGGAGTTTAGCATTTCTGAAAATCTCAAGACCAATGACTTGGTTTTTGTTCAGTTTTCTAAAGAAGGCGTTGAACATTTCGCTTTCTTGCGAATTGCTCTACGTGAGACCTTGACCCACCTCGGTGGAGAAGTTGATAACCCAATCAAGCTGACTCAGAATAACCTGCCTGGATTTGGAACAGGAGCTGACGAGGCCTTGGTGGTTAATCTTCAAAGTCGCAAGTACCATCTCATCGAAAAACGTATCAAGTATAATGGGACTTTCTTGAATTATTTTTCAGAAAATCTCCTAGCTGTTGCTCCCAAGATTTCACCAAAGAAATCCATCAAGGAATTGGAAAAAACGGCTCAGAGAATTGCAGAGTCCTTTAACACAGATGATTTTCAATTCCAATCCAAGGTCAAATCAGCGATTTTCAACAATCTTGAAGAAAGTAATGAACTGTCACCTGAAAAATTGGCTAATGACCTTTTTGATAACAATCTGACAGCTCGCTTGAGCTTTATCGACCAAGTCAAGGAGGCCGTACCAGAACCAGTCCAGTTTGATGAAATTGATGCCAGTCGTCAGCTCAAGAAATTTGAAAATCAAAAACTTTCCTTGTCAAACGGAATCGAACTCATCGTTCCCAATAACGTCTATCAAGATGCGGAGTCTGTTGAGTTTATCCAAAATGACAATGGAACCTATTCTATCTTAATCAAAAATATCGAGGATATTCAAAGTAAATAATGTTTAAATTTATACGAAGAATGCTAGTGTTAGCAGTCTTCCTTTTCGCTGGTTATAAAGTTTACCGAGTTCACCAAGACGTCAAACAAGTCATGACTTATCAACCCATGGTTCGAGAAATCTTGAGTGAAAAAGATACTCCAGCCAATGAAGAGCTTGTGCTCGCTATGATTTATACCGAAACGAAGGGAAAAGAAGGGGATGTCATGCAGTCTAGTGAGTCTGCAAGTGGCTCAACCAACACTATCAATGACAATGCCTCCAGTATTCGTCAAGGGATTCAAACTCTAACAGATAACCTCTATCTGGCTCAGAGCAAGGGGGTAGATATCTGGACTGCCGTTCAAGCCTATAATTTTGGACCTGCCTATATAGACTTTATCGCTCAGAATGGCAAGAAAAATACACTAGCGCTGGCCAAGCGTTATTCCCGTGAGACTGTTGCCCCAATCCTTGGCAATACCACTGGAAAGACCTATAGTTATATTCACCCTATTTCTATCTTTCACGGAGCTGAACTCTATGTAAATGGTGGAAACTATTACTATTCTAGACAGGTACAGCTAAACCTTTACATCATAAAATGTTTCACTCTCTTTTCGACATCTGGCTAGACCAGGTGTTTTTTCACTATAAGTTTTCTTTAAGATTGTTTTATTACCCTAGAAAGGTAAAGGAGGGAATATCCCATGAGAAAGAAATTCTTTCTAACAAGTGCTGCAGTATTGTGGGCCGCAATAGCTATGACGAGTGTCCACGCAGCAACCGATGTTCAAAAAGTAATCGATGAAACCTATGTACAACCTGAATATGTTCTAGGTTCTTCTCTATCTGAAGACCAGAAAAATCAAACTCTTAGCAAACTTGGCTATGATGCATCAAAAGACACCAAAGATATCAAAACTATGACACCTGATATCTATTCGAAAATTATGAATGTAGCTAATGATGCTAGCCTACAGCTCTATTCGTCAGCTAAGATTCAAAAGCTGGGTGATAAGTCGCCTCTAGAAGTCAAGATTGAAACGCCTGAAAATATCACCAAGGTGACGCAGGATATGTACCGTAACGCAGCGGTGACGCTGGGAGTGGAGCATGCAAAAATCACAGTTGCAGCACCCATTCCAGTTACAGGAGAAAGCGCCCTAGCAGGGATTTACTACTCGTTAGAGGCCAATGGTGCCAAAGTACCGCAAGCCAATAAAGACTTGGCCCAAGAGGAGCTAAAAGCCTTATCCGATATTAATGCTGAAAACAAGGACAAATCAGGCTACGATGCCAATAAACTCAATGTCGCTTTGGCAGATATCAAGGCAGGAATCGCAAAAGCAAAAGAAGCCAAAGGTAATCTGACAGAAGAAGATGTCCGCAAAATTGTAGAAGACACACTAAAAAACTACAAACTCGATCAGGTTATAACAGGAAACCAGGTCAATATCATCATCAATTTTGCACTTAACCTCTCAAAGAGTGACATTTTGAACAATGCTGATTTCACTAAAACTCTAAATGACCTCAAGGAAAGCATCGTTTCCCAAGCTGGAGATAGTTTTAAAAATATCAACCTCAACTTTGATGCCAATAAAGCGCTAGAAGAGGGGGGCAACTTTTTGAGTTCCCTTTGGCAAGCCATTGTCAACTTTTTCAAGAGTTTTGGTGCTTAGGTCATTTCATGATATAATAGATGGTAACAGAAATGTTGCCGTCTTTTTTGTCGGCCGATAGAAAGTGAAGAGTATGTTAAAGAAAAATGATATTGTAGAAGTTGAAATTGTTGATTTGACCCATGAAGGTGCTGGTGTTGCCAAGGTAGAAGGTTTGGTTTTCTTTGTAGAAAATGCTCTACCAACTGAGAAAATCCTCATGCGTGTCCTTAAGGTCAATAAAAAGATTGGCTATGGAAAAGTTGAAGAATACCTTACTTACTCTTCACATCGTAACCAAGACCTTGACCTAGCTTATCTACGATCAGGAATTGCTGACTTGGGGAATCTTGCCTACCCAGAGCAGCTCAAGTTTAAAACCAAGCAAGTCAAAGATAGTCTCTATAAGATTGCTGGTATTACCGATGTAGATGTTGCTGAAACGCTCGGTATGGAAAATCCTGTCAAGTACCGAAATAAGGCTCAGGTGCCCGTTCGTCGAGTGAATGGTATCTTGGAAACGGGCTTTTTCCGTAAGAATTCGCATGATCTCATGCCCCTTGAAGATTTCTTTATACAGGATCCTGTCATTGACCAAGTCGTAGTAGTTCTACGCGATTTGCTTCGTCGTTTTGATTTAAAACCTTATGATGAAAAGGAACAGTCTGGCTTGATTCGGAATCTTGTGGTGCGTCGCGGGCACTATTCCGGACAAATCATGGTTATCTTAGTGACTACACGTCCTAAAGTTTTCCGAGTGGAGCAGTTGATTGAACAACTTATCAAGCAGTTCCCAGAGATTGTGTCTGTCATGCAAAATATCAACGACCGAAATACCAATGCGATTTTTGGGAAAGAATGGCGCACACTTTATGGTCAAGATTACATTACGGACCAGATGTTGGGAAATGACTACCAAATCGCTGGCCCAGCCTTTTACCAGGTCAATACTCAAATGGCAGAGAAACTTTATCAAACGGCCATTGACTTTGCGGAGTTAAAAGCAGATGATGTGGTGATCGACGCTTATTCTGGTATTGGAACGATTGGATTGTCCGTTGCCAAGCATGTTAAGGAAGTCTATGGAGTTGAGGTCATCCCAGAAGCAGTAGAGAATAGCCAGAAGAATGCTGCATTAAACAATATCACAAATGCCCACTATGTCTGCGACACAGCTGAAAATGCCATGAGGAATTGGCTCAAGGAAGGTATCCAACCAACCGTTATCTTGGTTGACCCACCACGCAAGGGATTGACCGAAAGCTTTATCAAAGCAAGTAGCCAAATTGGGGCTGACCGCATCGCCTATATCTCCTGTAATGTCGCAACCATGGCGCGTGATATCAAACTCTACCAAGAGTTGGGATATGACTTGAAGAAAGTCCAGCCGGTGGATTTATTTCCGCAGACGCATCACGTGGAGTGTGTCGCTCTGCTCATAAAAGCCTAGAAACCTTTGAACGAAAGGGATAATGAAAGCCTTGATTGCAAGGCTTTTTGTTATGTGGTGGGGAAGTATCAGGGTGTGGAATTTTTTTGGAGTGAGTAGAAGTGATAGCTAGAAATTATCCAATTCTATTTCCATTTACCCTATGGGTATGTGTTTGTTTCCATTGACAAGGAGTTTGAGGGAATAGAAACATACCCACCTTTCAAAGTCGTCTATATGGTTGCTATGGAAATAGTGGTAACAATTGAATGTAAACTGTTAGAGATGTTATAATTTTTTTAGAATTGAGGTGAATATGAATAATCAAGAATGCTTACTAACGATTTTTCTGCGTTTGCAGTCAGGTGCTCATCTTTCTAAGTTATAGCTAGCAGATGAGTTTGGAGTTAGTGAAAAAACGACACAGAGAGATTTTTCTCTCCTTGGTAGTTTCTACTCTTGCAGCGGAACTTGCATATGATGCAAAATACCATACACGTTATCTAAATGGAAAATCCTTATTTAATAAAAAGGACATTTTGGTTATATAAAAGATTTTATTAGAAAACCGTTCTTTGAACAAAGAGGAAAATCAGTCTTTAATCGATAGTTTATTAGCTTTAATTTCTAAAGTGGAACAAAAAGAGGTTTATCAAATTATTGCGAGTGAACTACTAAATTATGCGCCATTGTCTGATACTCAAAATAGAATTGTTAGAATCTGGGAATGGTCGGAATTGATACGAAAAGAGTAGGTTCTAGACATCCGGTATCAATCGCCTTATAATACTGAAAAACAACATACGTTTCTTCCCGTATCCCTATAATATGAAGTACATTATTTTTATGTTGTAGCATTTAACTTGATGTTTGAGTCGTATATGACACTAAAATTGGATAGAATTATAGATTGGAAAGTATCAAAAGAAAAGAAATCACTGACAAGTAATTACTTTCAAGTACATATAAAGGTTGAAATAAGAGCAGTAAAATGTTATGATAAAAAGAGAAGGTAGATTTAGGTATGGATAATGAAGATAAAACACTTCGTCATAGCCTTCAAATCAGGTTTCGAAATGGAAGCATGAGATACATTTGATTATTTTTGTATTGAACACATCGTTTTGTTGTGTTATTCTATAGGTTGATATAAATAAAGATGTAGGAGGAACCGAAACTATGACAGCATCAATGCGTATTAGATAAGCTGGCAGTAAAAAAGGCAGAATCTATCCCAATGATAGGCTTTTTTGTTGTGCTTATTTATACGATATTGAGCATTCATTAGTTGAGGTGAGGATATAGGTTATTTAACTATACCTTTATTTAACTATGTCTTTAATATGAATGTTTCCAGATTGTATGTATGCAGACCAAAAGCCACATTGTGGTTTTTGGTCTGCATTTTTTATTGCCTAGAATACTATTTAAAAAAGAAATTTAAGCAAAATAATATGCAGGAGATAATAGAAATGGAAAAATATATAAACTGGAAACTTAAGTTTTATACTATATGGGCAGGGCAGGCGGTATCTTTAATCACTAGTGCCATCCTGCAAATGGCGATAATTTTTTACCTTACAGAAAAAACAGGATCTGCGATGGTTTTGTCTATGGCTTCACTAGTAGGGTTTTTACCCTATGCGGTCTTTGGACCAGCCATTGGTGTATTAGTGGATCGTCATGATAGGAAGAAGATAATGATTGGTGCTGATTTAATTATAGCAGCAGCTGGAGCAGTGCTCGCTATTGTTGCATTGTATACGGAGTTATCTGTATGGATGGTTATGGTAGTATTGTTTATCCGTAGCATTGGAACGGCATTTCATTCTCCGGCTCTCAATGCGGTTACGCCGCTTTTAGTACCAGAAGAACAGCTTACGAAATGTGCAGGTTATAGTCAGTCTTTGCAGTCTATAAGCTATATTGTTAGTCCGGCAGTTGCAGCACTCTTATACTCCGTTTGGGATTTAAATGCTATTATTGCCATCGACGTATTGGGTGCTGTGATTGCATCTATTACGGTAGCAATTGTACGTATACCTAAGCTGGGCGATCAAGTGCAAAGTTTGAAACCGAATTTCTTAAGAGAAATGAAAGAAGGAATTGTCGCATTGAGACAAAACAAAGGCATATTTGCCTTATTACTCTTAGGAACGCTATATACGTTTGTGTATATGCCAATTAATGCACTATTTCCTTTAATTAGCATGGAATATTTTAATGGAACACCTGTGCATATTTCCATTACCGAAATCGCTTTTGCATCTGGAATGCTAGTAGGCGGTCTACTATTAGGAAGGTTGGGGAACTTTGATAAGCGTGTATTGCTAATAACAGGTTCATTTTTTATAATGGGAGCCAGTTTAGCCGTTTCAGGATTACTTCCGCCAAGTGGATTTGTTATATTTGTAGCTTGCTGTGCAGTAATGGGGCTTTCGGTACCATTTTATAGCGGTGTGCAAACAGCTCTTTTTCAGGAGAAGATTAAGCCTGAATATTTAGGACGTGTATTTTCTTTGACCGGAAGTATTATGTCATTTGCAATGCCAATTGGATTAATTCTTTCTGGATTCTATGCTGATAGAATTGGTGTAAATCATTGGTTTTTACTATCAGGTATTTTAATTATTGGCATTGCTATAGTTTGCCCAATGATAACAGAGGTTAGAAAACTAGATTTAAAATAATATAATATTGGAGGGATATTTATGTATCTTATTTTCATGTAATTCTTCCTGCTAAAATCGCAGGGTTTTCCCTGCGTACAAGCAAATGAAAGCATGCGATTATAGACAGGAGGAAATGTTATGGAATTGATATTAAAAGCAAAAGACATTCGTGTGGAATTCACAGGGCGAGATGTTTTGGATATAGATGAAATAGAAGTATATGATTATGACCGTATTGGTTTAGTAGGAGCAAATGGTGCAGGAAAAAGCACTTTATTCAAGGTGCTTTTAGGGGAATTAACTCCTCCAGGATGTAAAATGAATCGTCTGGGTGAACTTTCCTTTATCCCTCAGTTGGATGAAGTAAGTTTGCGGGAGGAAAAAGATTTTGCATTAGTAGGCAAGCTCGGTGTTGAGCAATTAAATATTCAGACCATGAGCGGTGGGGAAGAAACAAGGCTTAAAATAGCACAGGCCTTATCAGCACAAGTACATGGTATTTTAGCCGATGAACCTACCAGTCATCTAGACCGTGAAGGAATTGATTTTCTAATTGGACAGCTAAAATATTTTACAGGTGCACTGTTAGTTATTAGCCATGACCGCTATTTTCTTGATGAAATAGTAGATAAAATATGGGAACTGAAAGATGGCAAAATCACTGAGTATTGGGGAAACTATTCTGATTATCTTCGTCAGAAAGAGGAAGAACGCAAGAGCCAAGCTGCACAATACGAACAATTTATTGCGGAACGTGCCCGACTGGAAAGGGCTGCGGAGGAAAAGCGAAAGCAGGCCCGTAAATTAGAAAAAAAGGCAAAAGGTGCTTCAAGGAAAAAAAGTACTGAGGGCGGAGGGCGTTTAGCTCATCAAAAATCAATGGGAAGTAAGGAAAAAAAGATGCATAATGTCGCTAAGTCCCTAGAACATAGGATTGCGGCCTTAGGAAATGTAGAAGCTCCGGAAGACATTCGCAGAATTCGTTTCAGGCAAAGTAAAGCATTGGAGCTCCATAATCCATACCCTATAGTCGGTACGAAAATCAATAAAATATTTGGGGATAAGGCACTGTTTGAAAATGCATCTTTTCAAATTCCTCTAGGAGCAAAAGTAGCGCTAACTGGAGGTAATGGAACAGGAAAAACAACCTTAATCCAAATGATCTTAAATCATGAAGATGGAATTACTATTTCACGTAAGGCCAAAATAGGATACTTTGCACAAAATGGTTACAAGTACAACAGTAAACAAAAAGTCTTGGAATTTATGCAGGAGGATTGTGATTACAATGTTTCGGAAATTCGTTCTGTATTAGCATCAATAGGAATTAAACAAAACGACATAGGAAAAAGTTTAGCTGTTTTAAGCGGTGGTGAAATTATGAAATTATTGTTAGCTAAAATGCTTATGGGTAGATATAACATCTTACTAATGGATGAACCCAGCAACTTCCTTGACATACCAAGCTTAGAGGCTTTGGAAATATTAATGAAGGAGTATGCTGGAACTATAGTGTTTATCACCCATGACAAACGGCTACTCGATAATGTGGCTGATGTGGTTTATGAAATTAGTGATAAGAAAATAAATCTGAAACATTAAATTTAAGGTAGTCGCTAGTCAGTATAGTCTGTTCTGGCTAGTGGCTTCTTTAATTTGAATTTAACTAGCCTCACAGATAAATTCTTTTAATACGCTATAAATCGTTCAGGTGCAATTTATGAAATTTGAAGTAATTTTCCAAAAAAGAATAATATTAAATATGAAAAATGGAGTCATCTTTTGATGAACTCCTATTTTTGTGTTAAGTATGTAGTTGTTTTCTTGTAAGAATAACGGTAGATTAGCGGATTTTCATCTATGGTACTTATCTCAAAAATGAAGAAGTGATCGCGGTTATCTTTGGACTTCTCCTTATTCAGGACAAAGTAATTCTTGCGAGAAGTCGCCATTGTTTTGAGGATATCATCGGTCAGGAAGGTCAATGGAATATTCATATTGGAGTAGCGGTAGAAGTCACGTTCAAAATCTTGGTAGCTCTCGCTGTAATAGTCCATTTGCAGGTGATTACGCTGAAACTCAAGCTGATTCATAGAGGACCTCCTCTTCAAGTTCAATACTAATTATGTCTTTCAAATTCAAATTGATGTGACCTGTTGTAGTTTTTATCAAAATGAAATCTTTGTTCAGACTTGGTATTGTTCCAGTATAGGAAACTCGCTTGTTTTTTTCAACGACATGAATGCGTGTGTGCAATTGCCCAGTGTACACTTGACTGAGGAGTAATAATTTCTTCTCTAGTGATAAATCAGACATGTACGTTACTTTATTTGCATCGTCATAAAGAGCAGATGTATGTTCAGATAGGAAAAAGCCCATCCATTTTTGCATCTTTGTATCCTGGTACTCTCTTGCTGACTGAAATGGTAAGTATGAACGATCAATCATATCAAATCCTTTCTATGCAGACGCAACGATATTTTTATCAAATTGTATCGTAAAACCTTGAATTCCCCCACCAGTATAATGCTCTTTAAAGCGATTGATTACCTCAGTATAGATCATCATAGATGAGCTTGTTGGCTTAATACTAAATGTAAATTCCAAAGGTAATCGGTTTTCTGATTTAGCATGTACTAGTCGTATCGATATTTCAGTTGTTTTAAGTTTTCTCTGGCGAAGTTTTGAAGATACTGTTTCAACGACTCCGTGTAATATCCTTTCAATCACCTCAATATCATTACATCCTTTACCATGGATTTCTGAAAATTGTACAGTATTTGTTTCTTGTTTCATTTTAATCCCTCCAATCCACCAGCGGAATGACCGCCGATAAGTTTGCTACGTTCAATATTTCTGGAACCTTCGGTTAGGACGGTTCCTTTTTGTATGGCCAAAAAGCCAAACTGTTCTCTGACAACATCAATTGCTGTCTGAAGTCTATTTTCTTTTTCAATTTGTTCTACATCGTCAAATAGTGATAGTAGAGTATAATTTTCATCTACGAAGCCACTATAAGATACACCGATTTGTCTCACTGCACCAGAGTTGTATTTCTTTCGGAATAATTCTAGTACATGACCAACCATTGTTTTTGGAAGATTTGCTGGGTCAATTTTTTTCTGAGCATTTATAGATTTTTTCATCTCAGTCCTAGAATAGCCAATATGAATAGAAACAACAGTAGCTTTCTTGTGTTCTGAACGTAGACGATTAGCAACCTGGTCAGCCATTTCAGCTAATACGATTTCAATTTCTCTTTGGGTTCTGTAATCTCTGGGAAGTACTTGTGAGTTACCCAATCCTCGTGATTTTGGTTTATAAGGTTCATGGACGTTGCTCTCGTCAACTCCATTTGCGTGAAACCAAAGTTGAACACCGACTTTACCGAATTCTTTTTTGAGAATATCAGGATTGAAATTGGCCAATTCCTTGATTGAACGAATACCAAGTTTTTGTAAATGAATCTCGGTTTTACTGCCAATCCCCCAAAAGTCGGTTAAATTCGGAATTGACCATACCTTAGTCTCTACATCTTGGTATGACCAGTTAGCCCTCATTGTAGCTGTTTTCTTAGCTTCATTATCCAGATCTAGTTTCGCTAGAAGAGGGTTGGAATTGCTCATTCCAACAGTTGAAATAATACCTGTTTTACGGTAAATATCTCTCTGAATCATAGCCGAAACATTATCTAACTTATCTTTCCTTGACATTGACTTGTCAGAAATAAAGTAAGAAAGTGAGCTAGTAAGGTCGATAAAACCTTCATCAATTGAATAGGGGAGAATGTCATCTGGAGCAGCATAGTCTTGAAAGATATGTTGAATCTCTAAATTCTTTTCAATATATCTGTCCATGCGAGGAGGAACAATGAGTGTACGCTTTGCCCAGTGTTCGATGAAAGATTTATACTTTGGTGTTACGTCTATCCCCTGTTTCCACGCATTCTGGTAGCTGAATTTACGAGTGTTTATATCAAATGGCAAGTCGTAAGAACGCCCTACGTTTGCTTTTCCGAATACTTTCTTAAACATAGGAGAGGAAGCCAGTATTAATCCTGCTGAGTTATCTGCTCTGCTCATGACACACAATGATGTGTAGAGCGGATGCAAACCTCTATCTACACATTCAACTGAAGCGTAAAAGGACTTCATATCGAGGAAAGCTATGTCACTTTGAGGTTCTATAGTGTAGTCGATATAGCCCATAGGGTTATCTCCTTTTGAGTTTTTCTAGCTCTTCGATAAGTTCACCGATGTAGTCTGTGATGTCGTATTCAAATTTGTCAGGAGTAAAGATAATACGTTCGCCCTTTATGTAAATCATTTCTTTAACGTTCATAGATATTGTCATCCTCCTCGGTCATAGCAATTAAAATAGAATCTTCTATCAAAAAAGCGTAAGGATAGATTTTTGCATCATCATTTTGAGGAATAAGAATTTCATCGAAACTTTCATTCTCTAGTCGCTCTTCAAAGTTGTCCATATTGAAGATTTCAACTTTACAATCAGGATTGAAACCGTATGTTCCAAGTTCTAAAATATCTTTTAATTTCATGACTACACTCCCTCGACAGGCATAAAGTGGCCTACAACCAGACCAACAATTCTTGGTTCATCCTCATAAGGGATGAACTTATCTGGATAGTCCTTATTCAAAGAAACCATTCTGAACCCATCATCTTCACGGTAAAGCTTTTTAATATAGACAGCATCATTCCATGATAAAGCATAGACAACCCCATCATAGTCGAAGCCGTTTGAACGAATAAGTGCGACTTCGCCACTCTTATAGACAGGCTCCATAGAATCTCCCTCAATCCAAGCTGCAATGTCATAACCGTATTGTTCCTCATCTGAGTAGACTATTTCAGTTTCAAACTCGTCAAAGAAGCCCTCACCAAGACCAGCAGACAGTTGAACATCTGATAGTACTTGGACAGAGAAAAGTGGAGTGACGTTTGAGGTTTGTTGAGAAAGTAGAAGTTCCTCAACATATTCCTCTGCCTTTATCTGATTGTCAGGAGATAACTGAAGATAGTTATTGACAATATTGTATTCAGATTCAAAATAGGTAACAGGGACATCTAGGATTTTAGATAAAGCGGTGAGGTGTTTTTGATTAGGCACAGTTTTACCACTTTCCCAATGGTTATATGCGACACGGCTTATCGCTAACTCTATTGCAATACTGGTTTGAGAAAGACCAAATTCTTCCCTTTTTGCTTTTAAACGAAATTTTGAAAACATTAGTCTACACCTTTTGTTAATTTATAAATTAACAAAATTATATCAAAATGTAAGATAATTTCAACTAGAAAGTTAGAATAAATTTTCGGATTTTAAAAACTTGAAAAAACAATGTTTTTGTGATATTATGTTTACACAATGAATATTAAAGAAGGTGACATTATGCATGGTGGTCCGAGAAAAGGAGCAGGAAGAAAGTCGATTTCTAATAAGAGAAAAGCGTATACTATATATCTAAGCGATGAGGATTCTGAAAGGATAGATAGTTTACCTTTGCCAAACAGTTCAACTTTTTCTCAAAAATGTAGAGAATTGATTGGTATTGGTATTAAAGAAGTAGAACAAAAGCTTGTCAGAAATAAAGGTGAAGTGACCTTCATTGATTTATTTAGTGGTCTTGGAGGTATCAGAATTGGCTTTGAGCAAGCATTGCAGGAACATGGATTGGTTGGAAAATGTGTGTTTTCTAGCGACATCAAGCCTGCTGCGATAAAGGCATACACTAATAATTTCGGTCATAATCCTGAATGTGATATAACTAAATTAAATCCATCAAACTTACCGAATTTTGATTTTCTATTAGCTGGCTTCCCATGTCAAGCATTTTCACAAGCAGGATTAGGTCTAGGTTTTCAAGATACGAGGGGAACATTATTTTTTGATATAGCAAAAATACTATTGGAGAAAAAACCCTTAGGATTTGTTTTGGAAAATGTGGAAGGCTTAGTGAATCACGATAAAGGTAATACTTTTAAAGTTATTACTCGGACTTTGGCAGATTTGGGTTACTCAATAAGTTACAGAGTTTTGAATGGTAAGGACTTTGGTTTAGCTCAATCTAGGAAAAGAATTTACATAATTGGGTTTAAATCTAATACTATTGAGACATTGGAAAATTTCGAATATTCTCATTCAGTACTTCAGGATGTGATTGACTTTAATACTCCACCAATTGATAGTGACTTTTCCAAAAAATTACTATCAAAATACGATTTGAAGAGTGTGTATGGTAAAGCGATAAAGGATAAACGAGGTGGGGAAAATAATATACATAGTTGGGATATAGGTCTTAAAGGCGAAATATCGGAGGAACAGGCAGCTTTATTAGACAATTTATTAAAACAAAGAAGAAATAAAAAATGGGCTGAAATAATTGGCATTAAATGGATGGATGGGATGCCGCTAACATCGGATATGATTTCCACTTTTTTTAACTCACCTAATCTTACAGATATGCTAGATGATCTTGTAAAAAAAGGATATTTAAGTTTTGAACATCCTAAAAAACTTGAAGGTAATAAACGAGTTCCAGACGAAACCCTAGAAAAAGGTTACAATATAGTAACCGGTAAGCTTTCTTTTGAATTTACAAAAATCCTATCGCCCTATGATACAACACCAACCTTAGTAGCAACAGATGTTCATAAACTTGCTGTTCCTGTACTTAATGGTATTCGACCTTTAACGGTAAATGAAGGTCTACGATTATTTGGTTTCCCAGATAATTATGACCTCAGTTTCCTAAAAGAAAGTGAGGCATTTGACTTACTAGGTAATACAGTATGTGTCCCAGTAATAAAAGCAGTATCGAATAAATTATTAGAAACCTATAAAAAAAATAGAGTATGACTTGTTAGCATACTCTATTTTCATTTTAGGATACTATAAATAACTCATCACTCTTTCGTACCATTCGTCTGGTGTAAATGGTAAATCAGATACATGCTCAAAATGTCTGTATGCATCTGCAACAGCTTCAACAAACTCGAAAATATTTTCAAAATGATTGTCTTCATTTCTATAGAAATTACTAGGTCTCATCGCATATGGATTTCCACGTTTTACCTGAAGTCCGATAGGGTAATTTCTAGTGTTGTTAGTAATCTCCCAAATATGTTTGAGGTAAACCCTCTCTAGCGTAAAACCTTGTGTAAAACCATCATTTGCAGGCCTGTAACCTAAAATAAAGTATCGTGCATTTAATTTTCCAGGTTCAGTAAAAGTAGTATCGAGAAAGCTAAAAAAATTTGCTAAATCAAATGCTGGAGCATTATTTATATTCCATGCTTTAACTTCTACATCAATAGGATTTCCATTAAAATTTGCTACAAAATCAGGAAACTCTTGTGTATGAGCACCTGGCTGTATATCTACACCAAGGAATGTGAACCAACTAGGAAGCCATTCTTGTAAGCAGTTACCAATAACATCATTTCCAGAATAAATATGCGCTCGATTTGCAAACGTAATTGAAATTGCACCTGCTTGTCCAACAAGTCTTTCTTGGGTCAATTGGAAAAGTTCTTCAATAGTTTCGATATTGTCCATGTTGATTACTCCTAAAAAATTATTCTAGTTTTGCTTTGTTTTAATAAAGTGATCTATACTTGCTTTGATATCTAATAATTCGTCAGTAGATAAAGTTTCCAAATTTTTTAATATTAATTGCAGAGATCTATATTTTTGTGTGAGAAGTAAGGCCTTCCTAAACTCTTCAAGTG